>CAYPYI010000036.1:0-13040 GCA_964415085.1 uncultured Tissierellaceae bacterium | reverse complement strand
CTAGTTGGTTAAGGCGTCAGATTGTGGCTCTGAAGATCGTGGGTTCGAATCCCATCATCCACCCCATATGATCCATTAGCTCAGTTGGTAGAGCACCTGACTTTTAATCAGGGTGTCCCGCGTTCGAGTCGCGGATGGATCACCACATGCGGGAGTGGCGGAACTGGCAGACGCGCTAGACTTAGGATCTAGTGTCATTGACGTGGGGGTTCAAATCCTCTTTCCCGCACCATTAAAGACTGACTTATGTGTCAGTCTTTTTTTTATGTCAATATTGACAAACTATATCCAATAAAGTAATATGAAAGAAAATAGGCATCTGTAGCTCAATTGGATAGAGTACTTGACTTCGAATCAAGGAGTTGAGGGTTCGAGCCCCTCCAGATGTACCACAAAAAGTTATGGAGTGATAAAAGTGTCATATTTACGTTTAGTAAGAGGTAATATACAACAATTATCAGAAACAGTTGCATCTGTGTTAAATGTTGAGGTAGCAGTTGCAGATAAGAATTTAACTAGGATTGCTGGAACAGGAAAATTTTATGATAAATTAGATAAAAACTGTTCAGAAGATTCTTTATTTGCAAAAGTCATTAAATCAAATGATCCTATTATTAATTTGGACAGACTGGAAAATTGTGAAGGATGTTCTAATAAAGAGAATTGCACAGAGTTTGCTAATATGAGTTATCCTATAAGAAAAGATGGAAAAGCAATAGGTGTTGTAAGCTTTGCATCTTTTGATAGAGAACAAACTCAGTTAATTAGATTAAAAAGACAAGAATATTTTAATATGTTAAAAGAAACTTCAATGATTATAGAACAAGAGATTAATAATATAGAAATAGCAAATAAATTAGAAAAAGATGTTGCTGATGTAAACGAAATAATAAATTGTTTAAACAAAGGAATAATTATAGTAAATTGTAATAAAGATATATTACATGTAAATAGTAAAGCTGTAGAGCTTATGGATATAGATTTGCAAAAAGATTCGATTATAGGAAAAAATATTAGTGATTTTATTAATGGGATTGATTATAAAGAAACGAATGAAGATGAAGTTGGAGTATGGAAAATTAAAGAAGAAAACTATAGAGTAATTTATAATATAAATAAACTGGCAATAAGAGATAATGAATTCTCAGTTATGATAAGTTTTGATTTTATGAAGGATATTATTAACCTTGCAAATACATATAAAGGTAAAGATAATATAAAGTTTGAAAATATAATAGGTGAAAGTGATGCAATATTAAAATCCATAAACAAATCGAAAAAAGCAGCTAGAACTGATTCAACTATATTAATTACAGGAGAAAGTGGAACAGGAAAAGAACTTTTTGCAAGAAGTATTCACAATGAAAGTAACAGGTCAAAAGGACCTTTTGTAGCTATAAATTGTGGAAGCATACCAGAGAGTCTAATTGAGTCAGAATTATTTGGGTATGAAAAAGGATCTTTTACTGGAGCGAATGTTTCAGGAAAGATTGGTAGAATTGAATTAGCACATAATGGCACCTTGTTTTTAGATGAGATAGGGGATTTGCCTCTTCATCTACAAACAAGGCTTCTAAGGGTGCTTCAGGAGCGTCAGATTGAAAGAATAGGTGCTAGTAAACCAATCGATGTAAATATAAGAATAATATCTGCAACTAATAAAGATTTATTAAAAAAAGTTAAGGATAAAGAATTTAGATTAGATCTATATTATAGACTTAATGTAATACCTATAGAGTTACCTCCTTTAAAAGATAGGGATAAAGATGTATTGATATGTGCCCAGTTTATAATCAAGAAGATGTGTAAAGAAATGAATATAGAGAGTAAGAAACTATCTGAAAATGTAAAAAAGCTATTTTTAGAATATCCTTGGAGAGGGAATATTAGAGAATTAGAAAATGTAATAGAGCATGGTATTTGTTTTTCTGATTCAGAATATATTGATAAGGAAAACTTACCAGATTACTTTATTTATAATAAATTAGAAAATATTATAATGAAGGATAATCAATCAGCTAGTTTAGATATTAACAATTTAGATGGATCTTTGGATGATATGTTAAGTAGATTTGAAAAAGATTTATTAGATAAAATGATTAAAGAATATGGGGATACAACAGAAGGCAAAAAAATAGTAGCAGAAAAGCTGAAAATAAGCTTGCCTACACTTTATCGAAAGCTAAAATAGTTTATATTATGATAATAATTAATAAAAGTGATAAAAAATAATATATATAAAAACAATAAAAAATAATTTGAAAAACTAAGGCCGTATTATACTGGTTTTAGTTTTTTTTAATACAAAAATATACTTGGCATGAATATTGCATTAATAAATAGTGGAATTATATTTTAATATAACTTTTTTTGTAGAGGAGGATGCTTGGAATAAGGTATAATAGTTTATAGATTATATATTAAAATTAGCAAAAATGAAAGGGGATTAAAATGTTAAAAAAATTAAAAGATAATTTATTAGTATCCTTAATTGTATCAGTAATATTAGGGGTAATTTTAGGTTTAGTAGCACCAGAAGCAATTATAAAAATAGTTATGCCAGTTAAACATGTTATAGGACAATTTATATTTTTCTGTGTACCATTAATAATAATAGGTTTTATAACACCATCAATAACAAAATTACAAGAAGATGCAAGTAAATTACTTAGAGATGTAATAATAGTAGCATATTTATCATCATTGGGAGCAGCTTTATTTTCAATGCTTGCAGGATACATAATCATACCTGGATTAAACATAGTAACAGACGTATCAGGTTTACATGAGTTACCTGAAATGTTATTAGAACTTAACATACCAGCAGTAATGCCAGTTATGACAGCATTAGTATTATCAATAGTAATGGGACTTACAATCGTTTGGACAAAATCAAATACATTAGATAAAATGTTTGATGAACTAAATGCAATAGTATTACAAATTGTAAATAGAATGATTATTCCTATTTTACCATTATTTGTATTAACAACATTTGCACAATTAGCATATGAAGGCAGTATAACTACGCAATTACCAGTATTCATAAAAGTTGTAGCTATTGTAATAGTAGGTCATTTCATATGGTTAACAGTCTTATATACAATAGGAGGAATAGTATCTAAAAAGAATCCTAAAGAAGTATATAGACATTATCCACCAGCATATTTTACAGCAGTTGGAACTATGTCATCAGCAGCAACATTACCAGTAGCTTTAGAATCAGCAAGAAAATCAGATGTGTTAGATAAGGATATTTTAGAATTTACTATACCTATTTGTTCAACAATCCATTTATGTGGATCAGTATTAACAGAAGTATTCTTTGTAATGACTGTATCTCAAATTCTATATGGGGAATTACCAGTATTAATGGATATGGTAGTATTCGTAGTATTACTTGGAGTATTTGCTATAGGTGCACCAGGAGTTCCAGGTGGAACAGTTATGGCTTCATTAGGTCTTATAACAGGAGTTTTAGGATTTGATGAAACAGGAATAGCTTTAATGTTAACAATATTTGCTTTACAAGATAGTTTCGGAACAGCATGTAATATTGTTGGAGATGGAGCAATTGCACTTATATTAACAGGATTACATGGTAAGGATAGTAAATAATAAAAATTTATAGAAGTGATTCTAATTAGAGTCCATAAATATACGGCTTCTTGCTTATTATACATAAGTAGGAAGCCGTTTAATGTTTATTTAAAAATTATTAATATAAAATAATTCTAATAATATAATTTTTATAATAAAAAGTAAAACTACTTAAAATTTACATACGTTTTGGTATTTTTATTATAGACAAGTATAAATCTTTTAATTTAAAGCTATAATAGTTTGTAACATCAACATTAGATTAGAATGTATTTTAATAATTATTACAAAAGTAATTCCTAAAAATTTGCTATACTTCTGATTATGTCCTATAATATAGTAGCGATAATTAGAAAATTGGGAGGGGCGGTAAAAATTGGAAATACTTTTAAAATTAAGTATACTCATTTTTGCTGGTGTCTTAGGGGGAAGAATTGCCAATAGATTTGGCTTACCAAATGTCTCTGGTTATATAATAGGTGGACTATTAGTTGGTCCATCAGTTTTTAATGTTATACAATCGGGAGAATCAAGCAACTATAATATTATTAATGATATAGCACTTGCTGCTATAGCATTTAGTATAGGTAGTGAATTCTTACTAGAAGACGTAAAAAAAATGGGAAAAGACATAGTAATAATTGCTTTTGCGGAAGTAATAGGAGCAGTTTTACTAGTATTCTTAGTAATGTATGTAATATTTAAACAGCCATTAGCATTTAGTTTAGTAATAGCAAGTATGTCTGCGGCAACAGCACCTGCAGGATTATTACTTGTAATTAGAGAATTAAAAGCGGATGGACCACTTGTAAGAACTATTTTACCAGTAGTAGCAATAGATGATGCTATTGGGATTATGGTATTTGGTGTCTTTATATCTTTAGCTAAAATTATAGCTGGAGCAGGAGAAGTAACACTAGCTACCATGATACTTGCGCCATTATATGAAATTATAGGTTCATTAATACTAGGTTTTATATTAGGATTTTTATTAGTATATTTTGCAAATAAATCTAAAGGAAGAGAAGAACTACTAATTATCGTAACTGGATTTATTTTATTTGCAACAGGTGCATCTAACCAAATAGGTGTATCACCACTTTTAACATGTATGATGCAAGGCGCAGTAGTTATGAATTTGATGCAAAATTCAAAAAGAGTATTTACTCTAATAGCTGATTTCACTCCACCTATTAATGTATTATTTTTTACATTAGCAGGGGCGAGTTTAGAACTTAGTGTATTAAGTAAAGTAGGTTTATTAGGTGTAGCCTACATATTAGCAAGAGCTACAGGAAAAATATTTGGTGCAACACTAGGAGCAAAATATTTAAAGCTTGAAAGTAATATAACTAAATACTTAGGTATGAGTTTATTAACACAAGGTGGAATCTCAATAGGTTTATCTATGATAGTTAGTAGGGAACTTCCACAATATAGTGAAGCTATAATTACGGTAATACTATTTAGTGTTTTAGTTTATGAGATAGTAGGACCAATACTTGCTAAAATAGCAATCCAAAAAGCTGGAGAAGAGAATGGAGCATTAATTAGAAGATCATAATTAAAGAGGTGATATAATGAACGTATTATTTATTGTATTGAATGAAATTGATTTAATAGATGAAATATTAGATGAATTTGTAGATATTGGAGTTAGAGGTGCAACTATACTTGATAGTCAGGGTATGGGATCTGCAATTACTAACTCAGGAAAAGGAACAGATCCTTTTTTTGGTTCTATAAGATCCTTTTTAGATAATTCTAGACCATATAATAAGACTATATTTACAGTTATAGAAGATGAAGAATTATTAAATAATGCTATTGATTCAGTAAAACAAATAGTAGGAGATATAAACAAACCAGGAGTTGGAATGATGTTTACAGTTCCAATTGGTAAAGTATATGGTATGTAAGAGACTTTTAATAGTCTCTTTTTTTATTGACAAAATCAAAACTCTAGTGTACTATGATACTAGAACACTAAATAAAGATGGAGGTGTAACAATGAAATTTAACGATAGATCGCCAATTTATATACAGATAGTAGATGACATCAAGTATAAGATATTAAGCGGGGAATATTTACCAGGGGAAAAGCTACTATCAGTTAGAGATTTATCTCTAGAATATAAAGTTAATCCAAATACTATACAAAGAGTTTATCAAGAGCTTGAAAAGGATAATATTATTAATATACAAAGAGGCTTAGGAACATTTGTTACAGAAGATGAAATTGTAATAAAAAATATGAGAAAAGATAAAGCTGAGTTAATTGTAAAAAACTTTATAAAACAAGTTACGAATTTAGGTTTAGATAAAAAAGAGGTTATTGATTTAGTAGAGAAAATTTTAAAAAGAGGTGATATTAATGAATAATATAATAGATATAAAAAATGTTACTAAGACATATAAAAACAAAAAAGCATTAGATAATCTATCTTTAGAAGTTTCAGAAGGAAAAATATTAGGAATACTAGGTCCTAATGGTAGTGGTAAAACTACATTGATAAAACTAATTACTGGTTTAACAAGACCAAATTCTGGAGAAGTTAAAATTGATGGTGAAGAACCAGGAGTATATACAAAGTCTATAATATCTTATCTACCAGATAGAAATTATCTAGATTCTTGGATGAGTATAAAAGATGTGGAAAAAGTTTTTGAAGATTTCTACAAAGATTTTGATAAAAGTAAATTTAGAAATTTATTAGAATTTATGGATTTAAATATAGATTTAAAAGTAGATGAGCTATCAAAAGGTATGCTAGAAAAGTTAAATCTATCTTTAGTATTAGGAAGAAATGCTAAGGTTTATATTCTAGACGAACCAATAGCAGGAGTAGATCCAGTAGCTAGAGATAAAATATTAGAAGCTATAGTTAAAAATTACTCTGAAGAAAGTACAATGATAATAACAACACATTTAGTTAAAGATATGGAAATGATCTTTGAAGATGTATTGTTTTTAAAAGATGGTCAAGTAGATTTATATGAAAATGCAGAAATTTTAAGAGAAAAATATAATTTACAAATAGATGATATATATAAAGAGATTTTTAGATAGGAGGGATATTTAATGGGAAAATTAATGAAATACGAATTAAAAAGTTTAATGAAGTTTATTTTAAGTGTATTAATAGTATTGCTTATAGCATCCACTATTCTTCAATATAATATTTATAATATAGCACAAAATCCAAATTCTTTAGATCAAGATAGTGAAATGATTAAAGGATTAATGATAGGATTATCATTTTTAGTTTTATGGGGTTCTTATTTAGTATCATTTTTTTACATTGTTAACTCATATAATAAAGAATTAACTGAAGATAAGGGGTACTTAACATTTACCTTACCAGTAACAGGTTATGAAATATTAGGATCAAAAGTTTTATCAGCCCTTATTTACTTTATAGTATTAGTTGCAAGTTTATTACTTTATAATTCAATTTTAGGTATGTTCTTTTTAAACAAAGCTGGTATAGACTTATCAGAAATGATAAATGGCCTACTTAATATTAATATAGGATTTTTAGAAACAAGACTTATATTGTTGTTTATAGTATTAGGGCTTCTAAAAACTATATCTACTTTAATAGCAGTGTATTTTTCTATGACACTTAGAAAAATTGTATTTGGTGGAAAAAGGATGAATGGTATATGGTTTATAATATTTTTAGTAGTAAGTGCAATAATAGGCTTTATAACTTTAAGGCTAGCACTTAAATTCCCATATTTTTTAAATCCATATACATTTGAAATATCAACAATACCACAATTTTTAACTCAATATAAAAGCGAGTTTATAGACATAAATATTACAGAAATATTTATGGGTTTAATAACTACATTAGTAGGATTTGGTATTACAGGATATATGTTAGATGAAAAAATAGAAATATAAATATATAAAATTAATCCCACTATCTAAATTATAGATGGTGGGATTTTTATATATTATAAAATTATTTAAAAAATTGTTCTAAGATACTAAAAGATTCTTTTTTTCTTATCCTTAGGTCTAACTTATCCCAGTCATTCCATGTATATTGAATGCTGTGTTTTAAAGTTTTATTATCAATATTACCTGTAGAAGATAAGTTCCCGGCTCTATCAATATTTAAAAATGTAAATGATAATTTATCTATTTTTTTAGTTGCATCTACATTATTAAACTGTCTGAAATCATCATAAACTTCCTTTTGACTTGGATTAGCAAAGTTTATTAGATTCCAAGGAATTCTTATTCTTAATGTATTGTCTTTTTCGTTATAAATATAATCATCTAACGATGAAATATAAAAAGAACTATCACTTTTCTTATCTCCTGAAATAATTTTTCCAGATAATTGGCCCGTTTCATAGTTAATGGCTGGTAGTTTATTTCCAGTAACATTGTCAGTATAAGGTTCTGATATTAAAGTATATATAGGATTATATATATTATTATTTTTATTGTTATATTCTTCATTTTTTTCTAAAAACTCATTTAATACACTGTATTTATAGTTATATAAATCATAATATGAATGAACTAATATTTTAGAGTCAATTTGAGATGATAGATTGATATTTATTAAAAAGTTATTTAAAAGGTTACTTTTTATATCAGATGTCATAACATTAGATCCGAATTCATTAGTAATATTAACACCAATGGTTGTATTTATATCCTTATGACTTTCAATATTTTTATATTTAATGTCCAAATATATATTTTTAAAATCACTATTTATAATAATAGAATCAATTATATCATCACTATTTTTTTCACTAATATAATTAGGAGTATCTATTTCTTTTTTTAATTCTTTTTCGGTCATATTAAAGTAATCTGGTTTATCTTCAAAAGTTATAATTCCAAAATTTTGATTTGGATTTTGTCTATCTAGCCATAAATTATTTCCAAAATTATCCTGCCATGAATAAATAGAAGCTCCTATAGCTTTTTGGTATATGATATCTTCGAACATACTAACAAGTATTTCACCTTGTTCCTTTTCAGAATTCTTTCCCTTATTCTTATTACTTGTACTAATACTAGAGATTCCTCTAGAAGAAGGAATACCAAAATCTGAAATAAAAACAGGTATTTCATGCTTTGTTATTAAATCATTCAAATAACCTGCATAATTATTAGTATTACCTCTATGGTCTATATATTTTGTATATTTTGGATTTAAATTTAAAAAGTCTGGTTCATATGGAAAAATCTCATAACTTACAAAATAGCTAATATGTTCATTTTTAGGAACAATAACATTAGGATCAATCGAGACTAAATTGTCATTAGGATTAGTATTATAAGCTTGATTTAATATATCAGTTCTAGGTGTATTTAGTATGCTAACAGGGGTATGGTAAGAGTATTTGTCTCTTTCATATCCTATAGCATGTTCTAAACAGTTTGCTAAAAAAACTTCAAAAGGTTTAGCATTCTTAGTAGCTAGAAATATACTATCTAAATCTTCTTTATCCGTTCTAGTTTCATTAGTGGTTTTAATAACATCAACATTCCATTTAGATCCAAGTATATAGCTTAGAGTATATTTTGATACATCTTTTGTATATTTTCCACCGAATTCTTTATTGTTTACTTCTTTTATAGGTATTGTTACATCACCGTGAATAGCACTAATATAGGTACTAATTTTATCTTTATAAGGAACCATATTATCAAGTTTAAAAGGATCTGAATTTACTTCTAAATTTTGAGTATCCATAGTTATTGACTGAATAAGATATATTTTATTATGATTGTTTTCGTTAAATTTATAAAGAGCATTATAAAATTCCGGTTGCAACAACTCATCAACCTTGATTGTATTTGCATTTGTTTTTGAAATTAATTCAATTTGATTATAAAAATAGTCTTCTGTTGGTTTTTCTATATCAGGGAAATAATTATTTACTGTTATAGATTTAATTAGAAAAGTATCCCATTTGTCTTCATCATAAATTTGAAAATTAGTATCTTCTGTTTTGAATTTAGATTTCACATTATTATTTTCAAATAGAGAATATGTTTCGGTGTCTTTTGATTTACACCCAGTTATATTTATTAGTAATAAAATTAGTATAAATGATAGAAATATATTTTTTCGTTGTTTCATTTTTTGCCCTCCGTTCTTATGGTAATTATACCATATTTACCAAGAATTGATAAAAAGTAATGATAAATTAATATAGCTTAATTTATTGACAGACTTAATAAATGCTGATATAATTCAATAAAATAAAAACTATGATAAACAAAGGATGTTACTTATGAAAATAAAATTTATAGGTTCAGAAAAATTAAATAGTTTTTTGGCGATTCACAACTGATGGTTGTGATTTTTTTATATTCTTTAATAAGGTAACGTATTATTTTACTATGGGAAGATAGACTAAATTTTAATAATAGGAGGCATTTATATGGTAATAGTTGATGGAAATAGTTTAAATCTAGATGATTTTATAAAAGTAACAAGGGATAATGAAAAGATTAAATTATCAGAAGAGGCTATACATAAAGTTGAAGTAGCAAGAGCTTATACTGATAAGTTGGTTGAGGATGGAAAAGTTGTTTATGGTATAACAACAGGATTTGGTAAGTTTAGTGATGTAAGAATAAAAGAAGAAGAAACTAAAACTTTACAAAGAAATTTAATAATTAGCCATTCATGTGGAGTTGGGGAGCCTTTTCCAATTGATATAGCAAGAGGAATTGTATTACTTAGAGTTAATGCTCTAGCAAAAGGCCATTCTGGAATTAGACTTGAGACATTAAATACTATGATAGATATGTTAAATAAAAATGTTACTCCAATTATACCAGAGAAAGGTTCCTTAGGAGCAAGTGGTGATTTAGCACCTTTAGCTCATATGGTTTTAGTTATGATAGGAGAGGGAGAAGCTTATTACAATGGTGAAATCTTACCAGGTAAAGAAGCAATGGATAAAGCTGGAATAGATATAGTTGAATTGACTTCAAAAGAAGGCTTAGCTTTAATAAATGGGACACAGGTTATGACGTCCGTAGGTGCCCATACAGTATATGATGCTATGAATCTAAGTAAGACTTCAGATATCATAATGGGACTTACTATGGAAGCTTTAAATGGCATTACAGATGCTTTTGACGATAAGGTAAGTTTAGTTAGACCTCATAAGGGACAAATAGATACAGGTAGGAATGTATTAAAAATAGTAGATGAAAGTGAAAATACTACAAGACAGGGAGATTTGAGAGTACAAGATGCTTATTCATTAAGATGTGTACCACAAATCCACGGAGCAAGCAAAGATTGTATAAATTATGTTAAAGAAAAAGTTGAAATTGAAATGAACTCAGTTACTGATAATCCATTAATATTTGTAGAAGAAGATCAAGTAATATCTGCAGGAAATTTCCACGGTCAACCAATGGCAATAACTTTTGATTTTTTAGCAATAGGATTATCTGAACTTGCAAATGTATCAGAAAGAAGATTAGAAAGATTAGTAAACCCAGCATTAAGCTATGGATTACCTGCGTTTTTAACAGAAAAAGGTGGTCTACATTCAGGATTTATGATTGTTCAATATGCAGCAGCATCACTAGTTTCTGAAAACAAAGTATTAGCCCATCCTGCAAGTGTGGATTCAATTCCTTCATCTGCAAATCAAGAAGATCATGTATCAATGGGTACAATAGCAGCAAGGAAAGCAAATGAAATATTAGGAAATGTTAGAAAAGTTTTAGCAATGGAACTTTTAGCAGCTTGTCAGGGTGTTGACTTGAGAAAAGATCAAGGTCTAGGAAAAGGAACTCAAATAGCTTATGATGTAGTAAGAGAAAGTATACCAACATTAACTGATGATAGAATAATGCATTTAGATATAGATAAGTGTGAAGAAATATTAAAAGAAAATACTATACTAAAAGAAGTAGAAAAACAAATCGGAAAATTAGCATAAAAATAGCACCTATAATTTATTATAGGTGCTTTTATTTACTATCTCTTATTTTCATCGTCAACCCAAGTTTTCGCTTCAACTACTGAGTCAAATGTAGGAATTGCTACGTTAGAATCTTCTAGTTTACATTCTGTTTTGTAATATACATCTGTTGCAGTATCTTTTTGTTTAGTTTTTTCATATACGTCTTTTGAATCTTCAGGTCTACATGTGTTTTGTTCTTTTTTTATGTTTTTATCAGTCATATTATAACCTCCTTGTATGAGTTTATATAATTCGTACTCAAGTTACTTATACCCATTAACATAATCTTAAACAATTAAAATTAAATAAATCATTGAATAATTTTATTAAAATGATACAATTTTAATTAGGCAAAAAAGGGAGAGTGCTAATATTGACAGAAAACTTATTTAAAGATATGGATTTTATAGTAGAAATTGACAAAATGAAATCTACACTAAGAAAAACTAAACTTATAGGAAAAGATGAATTTGAAGATGACGCACAACATTCTTGGCATATTGCTACAATGGCTTTAATATTAAAGGATTATGCAGATGAAGATGTAGATATAGATAAAGTAATAAGAATGCTTTTAGTTCATGATTTAGTTGAAATTTATG
Source organism: uncultured Tissierellaceae bacterium (assembly GCA_964415085.1). Lineage (GTDB taxonomy): Bacteria > Bacillota > Clostridia > Tissierellales > Tissierellaceae > CAYPYI01. The sequence goes on along the minus strand of CAYPYI010000036.1, from coordinate 867 downwards.
CAGGTGATACATTTGGATATGATAAAGAGGGATATAAAGATAAATTGGAAAGAGAAACAAAGGCTGCAGAAAAACTGTTTAGTATGTTAGATGAAGAAAAGGGAGCATACTTACGAGGATTATGGGATGAATTTGAGGAAGAAAAGACAAATGATGCGTTATTTGCATTATCTATGGATAGAATACAGCCTATCTTAACAAACTTTCATAATAATGGTGGGACATGGGTTGAATATGGTGTTAAAGCATCAGATATTAGAAAAAGAGTAGCTCCTATAAAAGAATCATCAAAGAGTTTATGGGATTATGTTAATAAAATTATAGATGAATCTATAAAAAGAGGATATATAGAAGAATAAAAAGAAAACTATCATGTTACCTCCTAAATCCATTATGGATTTAGGGGGTTTTATTATGTATAGTTTTCTTATCTTATATATTATATATTTCATACAAATCTTTTTCGGAAAGAGTACTACTTTTTTCATTTAAAACAACTTTTCCTTGATTAAGCATTATTACATTGTCAGAATATTTAATAGCATCTTTCATGTTATGAGAAATCATTATTGTAGTAATTTTATCCCTGTTGATTAGCTCCTTAGTTTTCTCCATAATTAAATGAGATGTTTTAGGATCTAAAGCAGCAGTATGTTCATCTAAAAGAAGTAGCTTAGGTTTAACAATTGTAGCCATAACTAATGATAAAGACTGTCTTTGTCCACCAGATAAAAATTTTACTTTTGTATTTAACTTACTCTCTAAATTTAAATTTAAATCTTTTAATATATCTAAATATTTTTCTTCTTCTTCTTTTTTTATCAATCTATTTAAAGAAAACTTTTTATTTTTCTTACTAGCAAGAGC
>CAYPYI010000035.1:0-15186 GCA_964415085.1 uncultured Tissierellaceae bacterium | reverse complement strand
TTATAGGAGGATTACATTAAATGGCAAGAGTAAAAAGAGGAGTAAACACTAAAAAAAGACATAAAAAAGTTTTAAAACAAGCTAAAGGTTATTATGGTGCTAAAAGTAAATTATTCAGACCAGCTAACCAAGCGGTAATGAAATCATTAAACTATTCATATATAGGTAGAAAACAAAGAAAAAGAGATTTCAGAAAATTATGGATTACAAGAATCAATGCTGCAGCAAGAGCTAATGGCATGAGCTATAGCAGATTTATAAACGGATTAAAAAAAGCAAATATCGACGTAAATAGAAAAATGCTATCAGAGATGGCAATTCATGATGCAGAAGGTTTTGCACAATTAGTTGAAATTGCAAAAAATAACTAAGATATTATAAAGTTCCTGATAGGAACTTTTTTCTTTTATATAGAAAAATGGAGTGACTTTATGGAAAAATTTATTTCGTGGCTTAATAAAAGAAGAGTTAATTCTCCAATGGTTTTAACAATGGGTATGGGTTTACTAATTTTAATAGGTGCGGTATTGTTAAACTTACCTATAGCAAATAAAACTGGCGAGGATATACACTTTATAGATGCATTATTTACTGCTACATCAGCTCTTTGTGTAACAGGATTATCAGTTGTAAATACAGCTAAGTATTGGAGCTTGTTTGGCCAAATTGTTATAATAATTTTAATCCAAATAGGCGGACTAGGCTTTATGACAATGGCAACGATAATTTCAATGTTACTAGGAAAAAGAATAACGTTAACTGAAAGATTAATATTAAAAGAACAATTTAATCAAGATACATTAACGGGACTTGTAAGACTTACAAAAAATATTATTTATTTTACACTTGGTGTTGAATTTTTAGGAGCAATTTTACTTAGTATAAGATTTGTTCCTATGTTTGGATTAAGTAAAGGTATTTGGTATAGTGTGTTTCATTCTATATCTAGTTTTTGTAATGCGGGATTCGATATTTTAGGTGATAGCTTAATTGATTATTCATCTGATACATTAACAATGACAACAATTGCTTTATTAATAATAATAGGTGGTTTAGGTTATTCTGTAGTAAGAGATTGGTACAATCATAAAAAATTTCATAAATTATCATTACATTCAAAAGTAGTATCTATAGTAACAGCAGTACTTTTAATAATGGGAACATTGATATTTCTACTAATAGAGTTTACAAATTATGAAACAATTGGAGGTATGAATTTATTTGATAAAATATTAAATTCATTTTTTCAATCGACTACAAGTAGAACAGCTGGATATGCATCTGTAGATATTGGTAAGATAAGAGAGCCTAGTGCGTTTTTCTTAATAATACTTATGTTTATAGGAGGTTCACCAGGATCTACTGCAGGTGGTATAAAAACTACTACTATAGGAGTAATAGTATTTTCTACCTTAGCAACAATAAAAGGAGAAAGAGATGTTGTTCTCTTCAAAAAAAGGCTTTCTGATGATATAATAAAGAAAGCATTAGCAATAATTTTTATAAGTTTAACAATGATAGTTATGATGTCATTTGTATTAAGTCTAATAGAAGAGGAAGCATTCTTAAGTTTATTATTTGAAACTACATCAGCTTTTACAACTGTTGGACTATCAAGAGGTATAACTCCAGAATTATCATATATTAGCAAATTAATTTTATCAGTTGCTATGTATATAGGAAGGGTTGGACCTTTAACAATGGCATATGCATTAGGTAGAAAAGAAAAAAGTAGTGCTTTAAGATACTCAGAAGGATATATAATGGTAGGTTAGGAGGACGATGATAATGAAGTCATTTGCTATAATAGGTTGTGGAAGATTTGGTTCTGCAGTTGCGAAGACCTTATATGATTTAGATAATGAGGTGCTAGTAGTAGATAAAGATCCAGATATCATACAGTCAATATCAGATTATGTAACACATGCAATTGAAGCAGACGTAATGGAAGAAAGTGTTTTATATGAATTGGGTCTTAGTAATTTTGACATAGTTATAGTTTCAATAGGTTCTGATTTAGAAGCATCAGCAACGGTAACACTTGCTGCTAAAGAGCTAGGTGTCAAAAATGTAATTTCTAAAGCTCAAACAGACTTACATGGTAAAATACTAAAGAAAATAGGTGCTGACAAAGTAATATTTCCAGAAAGAGATATGGGAGTTAGGGTAGCACATAATTTAGCATCTAGCAATATATTAGACTATATACAAGTATCTCCAGATTTTTCAATATTAGAAATTACAGCTTTAAAAAGCTGGCAAGATAAAACTATATCTGAGTTAAAGTTAAGAAATATATATGGAATAAATGTAATTGCTATAAAAAGGAATTCAGAGGTTATACCATCACCTGGGCCAGACTTTGTAATTAAGAAGTTTGATATAGTAGTTATAATAGGAAATAAAGAAGATATAAAAGAAATTGAATTAAAAGCAGGTGAATAAATGTTTAAAATTACCTCTAGTAGCAATCAATTTATTAAAGATATAAAAAAACTTAATAGAAAACGAAATAGATGGAAAGAAAAGAAATATATAATAGAAGGTATAAAAATAATAGAAGAGGCTATAAATGAAAACTTAAAACTTAACTATATAGTTTATTCTGAAGAAGCCTTACAAAATGATGAATTAAACAAACTTTTAAATACTATAGAAAATAAGGCTACACTAGTAGAGGTAAGTAACAGTATTTTTGAGGAAATATCAGATACTGAAAACCCTCAAGGAGTATTAGGAGTATTAAGCTTTGATATAAATAATTGTGATGATATAAGAAAATGTAATCAAGCGAACTTTATTTTTTTAGATGCTCTTCAAGATCCAGGTAATTTAGGTACGATAATTAGATCAGCCGATGCATTTAATATTTCTGGCATAATACTCGGAGAAGGCTGTGTTGATCCATATAACCAAAAAGTTGTAAGAAGTACTATGGGTTCAATTTTCAGAGTTCCTATATATATGTGTGAAAATTCAATTACATTTTTAGAAGATATAAAAGAAAATGGATTTAATATTATATCTACAGATCTTAATGGTTTAGAATTATCAGAAGGATTAAAAAATCTAAATAAAAACATATTTATAATAGGAAATGAATCAAAAGGTGTAAGAGAAGAATATTTAAACTTATCAAATAAAAGAATAAAAATACCTATGCCAGGAAAAGCAGAATCTTTAAATGCAGGAGTTGCTGCATCTATTATAATGTATGAGATAACAAAAGGGTAAAGAGCTCTAGAATTGTAAATAGGAGGATTGGAAAATGAGAAGTAAATTATTAGAAATACAGGAAAAAGCTTTAAAGGCTATTTCTGAGATTAAAGACTTAGATGATCTTGATGAATTAAGAGTAAGATACTTAGGTAGAAAAGGTGAAGTTACAGACATACTTAAAGGTATGGGCAAACTACCTGCTGAAGAAAGACCAGTAATGGGGCAGGTTGCTAACGAAGTAAGAGAAGAAATAGAGAAAGCTTTAACTTCTTTAAAACAAGTTTTAAAGGAAGAAGCAAAGCTGAAAAAATTAGAAAAAGAGACAATAGATGTTACTATATCTACACAAACAACTAAATTAGGACACAGACACCCTCTTTTAAAAACAATAGATGAATTAGAAGATCTTTTTGTGAGTATGGGATTTACTGTAGTAGAAGGTCCAGAAATAGAAACTGTGGCAAACAATTTTGATGCATTAAATTCTCCTAAAAACCATCCATCTAGAGATTTATCTGATACATTTTATATAAATCCTGAAATACTTTTAAGAACTCATACATCACCAGTTCAAATAAGAGCTATGGAGGAGTTAGGAGCACCACTTAAAATAATATCTTCAGGTAGAACATTTAGGTTTGACGATGTTGATGATACTCACTCTCCAATGTTTCATCAATTAGAAGGTTTAGTGGTAGATGAAAATGTAACGATGGCAAACTTAATACATACTCTAGATGTATTTATTAAAGAATTGTTTGGAGAAGATATGAAGACCAGATTTAGACCTCATCACTTCCCATTTACAGAGCCAAGTGCAGAAGTTGACGTTTCATGCTTTGAATGTAGAGGAGAAGGCTGTGAAAAATGTAATTACACAGGTTGGTCATTAGAACTTTTAGGCTGCGGAATGGTACATCCTAAAGTATTAGAAAACTGTGGAATAGATCCAGATAAATATAGTGGATTTGCATTTGGTATGGGGATAGATAGAATTACAATGGTTAAGTATGGAATAGATAATATTAGATTATTATTTGAAAACGATAGTAGATTCTTGGAACAATTTTAATAAATAGGGAGTGATTTAATGTTATTACCAGTAAGATGGTTAAGTAATTATGTTGATATAGATGTAGACATAAAGGACCTTGCAGATAAGTTAACTTTATCTGGTTCAAATGTTGAGTCGATAAAAAGGATAGATAAGGGAATAAAAAATATTATAGTAGGTAAAATACTTGAAATAAAACCACATGATAATGCTGACAAACTTGTTATATGTCAAATAGATGTAGGTGAAGAAGTACTACAAATAGTTACAGGTGCAACAAATGTTAAAGAAAATGATTATGTACCAGTTGCTATTATAGGGGCGGAATTACCAGGAGATTTTAAAATTGAGAAAACTAATTTTAGAGGCGTAGATTCTTATGGAATGCTATGTTCATTAGAAGAGTTAGGGTTTAAGAAAAATGTTTTAACAAAAGAAATGACAGAAGGTATATTAATATTTAAAGAAGAACATAAACTAGGAGAAGATGTAGTAGAACTATTAGGACTTGATAGTCATATTCTTGAAATAGAAATAACTCCAAATAGACCAGATTGTTTATGTTTAGTAGGTATGGCAAGAGAAGCCAAAGCTGCTTTAAAATCAACTTTTAAATATCCAAATATCGAAATTAAAAATGAAGAGTCGGATATTAAAGAATATATAGAAGATGTAGTTATAGAAAGCGAAAAATGTAATAGATACTACACAAAAGTTATAAAAGATGTAAAGATAGAACAATCTCCTTTGTGGTTACAAATTGATTTGATGAATGCAGGGATAAAACCTGTAAATAACATTGTAGACGTTACAAATTATGTTATGCTTGAATTGGGTGAACCATTACATGCTTTTGATCTTGATAAAGTAGTAGGAAAAAATATTATTGTAAGAGATGCAATTGATAATGAAGAAATAACAACTTTAGATAATCAAAAAAGAAAACTTAGCAGTCAAGACCTAGTAATAGCAGATAGTGAAAACCCACTTGCTATTGCAGGGGTAATGGGTGGACTAGATTCAGAAATCACAGAGAAAACAACAACAGTATTGCTTGAAGGAGCTAACTTTGAAGGTAAATCAATTAGACTTACTTCTAAAAAATTCAATTTAAGAAGTGAAGCTTCATTTAGGTTTGAAAAAGGTATAGATCCAAACTTAGCAAAAGTAGCAGTTGATAGAGCTTGCCAATTAATTGAACAAATAAATGCTGGTGTTGTTGTAAAGGGTAATATTGATAAATATCCTAACAAAAGAGAAGAAAAAGAAATATCTCTAAGATATGAAAGAGTAAATAAAGTATTAGGAACTAATATAAGTAAAGAGGATATAATATCATATTTAGAAGAGTTATCTTTAAAACCAGTAGATAATAAAGATTATGTAACTGTTAGTGTTCCAACATATAGAACAGACTTAAATATAGAAGCTGATTTAGTAGAAGAAGTAGGCAGACTTTACGGATATCATAATATAGAAAAAAAACCGCTTGTAACGGAAGTTTCAAGAGGAGAAAAACCATATCAAAGAAAAATTGCTAAAATAGCTAGAGAAAATCTATTAGGATATGGATTTAATGAGGTTATGACTTATTCATTTATAAGTCCAAGTAGTTTTGATAAAATTAAAGCACCTAAAGATAGTTCGCTTAGAACTTATATAGAATTATTAAATCCTTTAGGACAAGAGTATAGTGTAATGAGAACTACATTAACTCCAGCTATGTTAGAACTTTTATCAAGAAATATAAATAGAGGTGTTGATAGAAACTTCGCATTTGAAATAGGTAATATATTTATACCTAACGAATTGCCAGTAACAACACTTCCAGTAGAGAAAAAAGTATTAACATTAGCATTTTACGGTGATAAAGATTTTTACTATTTAAAAGAATCTGTAGATAGTACATTAAAAGCATTAGGTCTTAAGGAATTAGAATATGAACAAGAAAAAGCAAATTCAACTTTCCACCCTGGAAGAACAGCAAATGTTTTATATAAAGGTGAGAAAATAGGAATTCTAGGGGAACTACATCCAGATGTAACTGAAAATTATGATATATCTGAGAGAGTTTACCTAGCAGAGATTGACTTTGAATTTGTGATAGAAAATACTAATTTAGAAAAACAATATAGACCACTACCAAAATATCCTGCTGTTAGTAGAGATATAGCCGTAGTAGTAGATAAAGATATTTTAGTAGGAGATATAGAAAAAGTAATCCTAAAACATGGTGAAGATTTAGTAGAAGATATAAAATTGTTTGATATATATACGGGAGATCAGATAGAAGAAGGAAAGAAAAGTGTTGCGTTTTCAATAATTTATAGATCGTATACACACACATTAAAAGATGAAGAAATTAATAGTATACAAGATTTAATAATAAAAGATTTAGAAACTTCATTAGAAGCAAAACTAAGAAGCTAGTTTTTTAAGGAGTAGATTTAATCTACTCCTTTTTTAAAATTTTAATATATATAGATTTATAGTATAATGTAGGTATATATATTTTGAATACATATTATATTCTAGCGAAAGGTGGTGAAGACCCTGGAGTATCTATTATCCAGGCATAATATGACTGAAGTAATAAAAACAGAGGTAATAATAAATGGTCGTAAATTTACACTTATAGGACAAGAAGATGAATCCTATACAAAAGAGATTGCGGACTATGTAGATGGAAAAATAAAAGAAGTAGTAAGTAAAAATTCTAAATTGAACCATACCATGACAGCTACTTTAGCTGCTATAAATATTACTGATGAATACTACAAATCTTTAAAAGAAATAGTTTCTTTAGAAAAGAAGTTACAAGAACCAGATGAAAGATATAAAGAAAATGAAAAGAAAGTTTTGGAGTTGGAAGAAAAACTTGAGAAGATACGACTTGAAAATCAAGAAGTAAAAGCTATGAATGAAAGTTTAAAAAATGAAAATGAAAAACTTTTTGATCAGATAAAAAAATACAAATTAAACTATAACTCTAAAGAAGAAGAAATTAAGGATTTACAAGTAAAGATAACAGAGGTCAATAGCAAGCTTGAAAGAAAAATAAATGAATACGAAAAAATTAAAAGTGATTTAGAAAATAAAAACTTTACAATAGAAAAAGAACGTTTAGATATATTAAAACAAAACACACTACTTAAGGAAAGTAATCTACAGTTTGAAGAGAAAATGAGAGACTATGAAAGAAGTATAAAGGAACTAAAAGATGAATTAAAAGAATACTTTGATCTGTTAGATGAAAGAACATCTTAAAAGAAAGGATGTAAAAAGTGAGAAAAGTAGAACTATTAGCTCCAGTTGGTAGTATTGAATCGCTTTATGCGGCAGTAGAGAATAAGGCAGATGCAGTCTATCTAGGTGGACAGATGTTTAGTGCAAGAAAACATGCTAAAAACTTTAACAATGATGAATTAAAAGAAGCAGTAAAATACGCACACTTAAGAGGTGTAAAAGTTCACGTAGCTGTAAACATATTATTAGCGGATGAAGAAATAAGTGAGGCGCTAGACTACATTAAATTTCTATACGAAATAGATGTTGATGCTTTAATAATCCAAGATATAGGTCTTGCAAGCTTAGTGATTGAACTTTTCCCAGACTTAGAAATACACGCCAGTACTCAGATGACAATAAACAATCTTGAAGGGGCTAAATACCTTGAAGAAATGGGATTTAAAAGAGTTGTCTTAGCAAGAGAAACTCCAATAGATGAGATTATAAGAATAAAAGAAAATACAAATGTTGATATAGAAGTGTTTGTTCATGGAGCCTTATGTGTTAGCTATTCAGGACAATGTTTGATGAGTAGTCTAATAGGAGGAAGAAGTGGAAATAGGGGAAGTTGTGCTCAGCCATGCAGAATGAAATATTCTATAGTAGATAAAGATTTTCAGGAGTTAGATGGTTGGGAAGAAAAATACGTCTTAAGCACAAAGGATTTAAATGCTATCTATAATATAGATGAATTAATAGAAGCAGGAGTAGATTCTTTTAAAATAGAAGGTAGAATGAAAAGACCGGAATATGTAGCAACTATAGTTACTAAATACAGAAAAGCTATAAATTGTGGAGTAGAATCATTAAACGAAAGAGATCATGAATATATAAAACAAATATTTAATAGAGATTTTACTAAGGGATTGACTTTTAAGGATTTTGGTAATTCCTTTATATCATATGATAGACCCGATAATAGAGGAGTATATCTAGGGGATGTCGTAGCTGTATATAAGGATGAAATAAGTGTAACTCTTAGGGAAGATTTAGAAGAAGATGATGGAATAGAATTTAGATTATCAAATGGAAAATTTAAAGGAATGAAATCAAATCTAAAAGCCAAAAAAGGAGATACTGTTAATTTTTATAAATTAGGTTATATAGAAAAAGGTAGTAAAGTATACAAAACATCCAGTAGTATTCTTTTGAAGATAGCCAAGGATTCTTATAGAAATAATAGTATAGAAAAATCCATATTTATGGAGACTAAAATTAAATTAAATGAAAAGCCTTATTTAAAAGTAACTCTAGATGATTATACAGTAGAAGTAGAAAATGATTTTAAAGTAGAAGAGGCTAGAAAAAGTGCACTTGATAAAGAAACCATATGTGCACAATACTCAAAATTAGGAGATACTATTTTTTATATAGAAGATATAAAAATAGAACTAGATGATAATTGTTTTCTTCCACTTAGTGTTTTAAATGAACTAAGAAGAGATGCTATAGAGCAACTAGAACAAATGATTATAAATTTCAATAATAGAGAAATTATAAATAATTATGAAGAGAAGAAATCTAATTTATTAAAGTTTGAAAAAAATAGAAATATTGAGTCTAAGAAGCAAAACGATGTAATTGTAAGAGTATCTACATTAAAACAATTTGAAGATTTATCTTTAGATTATGTAGACATACTATATGTTACTAACAACTTATACACACAAGAGATATTAAATAGGTTAAAAAATGAAGATATAAAGACATATCTGTGGACAGATAAAATATTATTTAAGGAGCATTTTAAGAATTTAAAAACCTTAATAGATAAAAATCTAGATGTTATAGATGGAGTATCGGTTTCAAACTTGGGAAGTTTGTATTTTATGAAAAATAACTTTAAAGATTTAAATATCCACTTAGATATAGGATTAAATGTATTTAATTCTTACACAACTAGGTATTTTTTGGAAGAAGCAGATTTAATAACACTATCAACAGAGCTTAATAGTAAGCAGATTGATAAGATAAAGAGAAATATAAGTGACGATTTAGCTATTATAACTTATGGATATTTACCATCAATGATAATGCTTACATGTCCTATGGCTTTGGTAAAGAAATGTAATTATAAAATGGATTGTAGTAATTGTAATTTTAAAATAGGATATGGTCTTAAAGATAGAATGAATAAAGTATTTTTATTAAATCGAGAAAATGGAATAACGACTCTTTATAACTCAGATGTATTAATGGTAGTTGATAGTCTAAAAGAAATTATTAAAAACAATAATATAGATATAAGACTAGACTTTACTATAGAAGATGAAAACATAAATGATATAGTAAAGGTTTATTATGATTATTTAAATAATAATATAGGTAGAGAAACGGTTAATGAATTTATTCAAGATTTCAAAGAAAAAACAGATGTAACAAATGGTCATTATTTCAGAGGGATAATTTAAAGAGGTGATATTTTGAAAGAGAAAACCTTAAAGACGCTAGAGTTTTATAAAGTTATAGAACAACTAGAATTAAGAAGTGCATCTGAAATAGGTAAAGAAAGAATAAGAAAAATAAGACCCCTAACAGATATTGAAATGATAAATGATAGGTTAGAAGAAACTCAAGAAGCATTAGAACTTTTACTAAAAAGAAGTGCACCACCATTATATGGAATATCAAGTGTCAAATACGAATTAAGTAGACTAGAAATAGGTGGCAATTTATCTCCTAAGGGCTTACTTAAAATATCTGACTTGCTTAGAGTTTCACGAGAATTAACTAACTATATAAATAACAATGAGTCGGATAGAGATACCAAGTATCCATTTATGGAAGAGCTAATTAGTAGATTAAGCACATTTAAATATATAGAAGATAGTATAAATAAAGCTATTATTAGTGAAGAAGAGATAGCAGATGATGCAAGTAGTGAACTTAAAAGGATAAGAAGATCAAAGGTTAATAAAAACAGTCTAATAAGAAGCAAACTTGACTCGATGGTAAACAATCAAAATACTCAAAAGTATTTACAAGACAATATAGTTACTATAAGAGATGGCAGATATGTCTTACCTGTTAAAGCACAGAATAAAAAAGATATAAAAGGTTTAGTTCACGATACTAGTAGTAGTGGGCAGACTATGTTTATAGAGCCTATGGCTGTAGTGGAATTAAACAATGAACTTAGAGAACTGGATATAGAAGAAAGAGAAGAAATAGAAAGAATACTAAGAGAACTATCAGACAAGGTAAGAGATAAGACAAGGGAAATTAAAATAAATGAAGAAACCTTAAGTATAGTTGATTTCATATTTGCAAAAGGAAAATTTGCTTTAGACCTTGAAGCTAACAAACCAAAGTTAAATAATAAAGGGTATTTAAACCTGAAAAAAGCAAGACATCCTTTATTAGATCCAAAGAAGGTAGTTCCTATAGATATATATTTGGGTAAGGATTTTACAAGTTTAGTTATTACTGGGCCAAACACTGGAGGTAAAACAGTAACATTAAAAACTGTAGGATTATGTACTTTAATGGCTCAATCAGGACTTTTTATACCTTGTGATATAGGATCTGAAATTGCTGTTTTTGATCAAATATTTGCAGATATTGGTGATGAACAAAGTATAGAACAGAGTTTGTCTACTTTCTCAAGTCATATGACAAACATAGTAGATATACTTAATGAATTTAAAGAAAATAGTCTTATTTTATTTGATGAATTAGGAGCAGGTACAGATCCTACTGAAGGAGCAGCTTTAGCAATGTCTATACTTGATTATTTATTAAATAAGAATGTAAGGACAATTGCAACTACACATTATAGTCAGTTAAAACTTTATGCTTTGACAACAGATAATGTATCAAATGCATCAGTTGAGTTTGATGTAGAAACTTTAAGGCCGACTTATAAATTATCAATAGGTGTGCCAGGCAAATCAAACGCCTTTGATATATCAAAGAGATTAGGATTATCTGATAATATTATAAACAGTGCAAAACTTTTAATTTCAAGCGAAGATATAGAATTTGAGGATGCACTTAAAGTAATACAAGAAGATAAAAAAGCTATTGAGGAAAATAAATATAAAGCTGAAAAGTTAAGAGAAGAAATAGAGTTATTAAAAGAAGAATTAAAAGTTGCCAATATGAAAATTGAGAAAGATAGACAAATGGTTATTCAAAAGGCAAACCTTGAAGCTAGAGATATTTTAAGAAAAGCTAAAGAAGAATCAGATCTTTTAATTTCAGAAATTAGAGATATGAAAAAGAACTTAAAAGCAGTTGATGAACAAAGAATGCATGATGCCCAGAGATTTATAGGTGAAGCTGTAAAAAAAGCAGATTCAAATGTAAGCAAAGATGTTTTAAATGTACAGTCTAGCAAAATTCCTAAAAATCTTAAAATTGGTGAAAGTGTTGAAATACTTTCTTTAAATCAAGTTGGACAAGTACTAACTCTACCAGATGATGACAACAATGTAACTGTGCAAGTTGGAATAATGAAAGTTAATGTTCCACTAGATACGCTTAGAAGGTCTGAATCAGGTAGTGAAAAGAAAGTAAAAGCCAAATCTAAAAAATATATAAGTATAAAAAGTAAAAATGTTAAAGATGAAATAGACCTAAGAGGTCGTAATATTGATGAAGCAATATTAGAACTTGAAAAATATATAGATGATGTTTATATAGGTGGATTAAAGACCGCATATATAATACATGGTAAAGGAACAGGAGCATTAAGAGATGGACTTCAGTCATACTTTAAAAACCATAGGCTAATAAAATCATTTAGGCCTGGTGAGTATGGAGAGGGAGGAACGGGTGTAACTGTTATAAGTATTAAATAAGATAAATTTGGAGGTTAATATGTTAGATTTTAAAGAAAAAGTTGTAGACTTAATTAGTAGTGAAGTTGAAGACTTAACAAGAGAAGATATAGAAAGAACAATAGAAATTCCACCATCATATGATATGGGAGACTATGCTTTTCCAGTTTTTAGACTAAGTAAAGTATTTAGAAAAGCACCGAATATGATAGCGGAAGAGCTTCAAGAGAAATTTCAAGGAAATGAATATTTTGAAAAAGTAGAAGCTAAAGGACCATATATTAACTTTTTTATAAATAAAGCTAAATTAATAGAATCAACCTTAGAAGAGGTTAAACAAGAAAAAGAAATGTTTGGTTCATCAAATCTAGGAGAAGGAAAAACTGTAATAGTTGAGTTCTCTTCACCAAATATAGCTAAGCCATTTCATATAGGTCATATAAGAACTACTGTAATAGGAAATGCTCTATATAAAATATATACATTTTTAGGATATGATACTATAGCAATAAATCATTTAGGTGATTATGGAACTCAATTTGGTATGTTAATATCAGCATATAAAAAATGGGGAAATGAAATAGGTAAGGATGTAATAGAAAATGATCCTATTAATCAGCTTTTAAAGTTGTATGTAAGATTTAATGCTGAAGCAGAAGAAGATGAATCATTAAGAGATGAAGCTAGATATTGGTTCAAAGAATTAGAAAATGGAAATGAAGAAGCTAATGAACTGTGGACTTGGATTAGAGAGATTTCTTTAAAAGAGTTTAATAAAGTATATGAACTATTAGGAATAGAATTTGATTCATATGCAGGTGAAGCTTTCTACTCAGACAAAATGGATAGAGTAGTAAGTGAATTAGAAGAGAAAGATTTATTAGTTGAAGATAAGGGTGCTTTACTTGTAAATTTAGATGAGTATGATATGCCACCAGCTTTAATTAAAAAATCTGATGGATCAACTTTATATACAACAAGAGACATTGCGGCAGCAATATATAGAAAAGAAAACTATGATTTCTATAAAAATATATATGTGGTTGCATCCCAACAAAATTTACATTTTAAAGCATTTTTTAAAGTTATAGAGCTTATGGGATATGATTGGGCAAAAGACTGCATTCATGTTCCATTCGGAATGGTAAGTTTAGAGGATGGTACTCTATCAACAAGAAAAGGAAGAGTTGTATTTTTAGAAGATGTTCTTAATAAAGCGATAAGTACAACATTAGATATAATAAATGAGAGAAATCCAAATTTAGAAAACAAAGAAGAAGTTGCAAGACAAGTAGGAGTAGGAGCCGTAATATTCCAAGAGTTATTTAATCAAAGAATCAAAGATTATGTATTCTCATGGGATAGGACATTAAGCTTTGATGGTGAAACAGGACCATATGTTCAATATACACATGCAAGAGCAAACTCAATACTAAACAAAGGTAACTTCAATATTGATGATGAAGTTGATTACTCATTATTAAAATTAGATGAAGAGATAGACATTGTAAGACTATTATATAATTTCCCTAGAACAATAGTTGATGCTATGGAAAAAAATGAACCGTTCTTTGTAACTAGACAAGTAGTTGAAATAGCTAAAGCATTTAATAAACTATACAACTCAGCTCAAATTGTAACAGACGATAAAGAGCTTACTAAGGCTAGATTAATGTTAACATATGCAACTAAAACAACTATAAAGGTAGGGCTTAACTTACTAGGTATGGAAGCTCCAGAAAAGATGTAGTGATAAAATGAAAATAAATCAGAATTTATTATTAGAAAATACATTTAAATTAGATTTATTAAAAAATAATAAGCATACTTCAATTACGCAAGTATGCTTATTTACTATTAAATCCCTAATACCTAGTAGTGAGATAATAGGATGTAGAATTGATTATAAAAGATTTATTGAAGAAGTTAATTTATGGAGATTTTATAAAGAGGGAAATTTAATTAATCTAGAGAATTATTTCAATAAAATAAGTGCTAAAGAATACTATCAAAGAGATAGAAGTTTTTTTATAAGAGCTATACCAATAATTTCAGCCTCACAAGATTATCTAGTCTCCGAAGAAGAGATAATTAAAAATTTATTATTAACATCGGCTAGTATAACAGATATATTTTTATGGATAGTTTTAAATAGGATTACTTTTTTAAGTAAAAATGATATTGAAAAAGAAGAGCTTTTAGAAAAAACTAAGGACTATATAATAAACTTTAGTCAAAAAGATTTTTTAGAAAAATATGAAAGCTTATTTAGATTTGGACCAGAAACTTATGGTGGGAATTATACAATAGACTTTGAAAAAAATAGAATATTAGTTTTAAATGCTTTAAATAATATAAAGAGTGAAGACTACTTACCAATATATGAGATAATTAATATGGATAAAATTAATTTGGATATAGAACAGTTGTCTAATGAAGGATATATATATATATCAAGTATGAATAATTTAGAATCTGTAGAATTAAATAGATTTTATTATCAGATGATAGATTATGTTGAAAGGCTAAGAAATAGTAGGATAGATCCAGAGAGCTTAAAAATAAAAGAATACATTCTTCCGAATGTATTCATGTTTAATGAGAGAGAAGAATTTTACCACTCTTTATTAAATAACTCTAAAGTTATAAAAAAAGAAACAAGAGATAATACTTTAATAAGTACTATTCAAGAAATTAGAAGTAAATTAAATACTATTTAACAATAGCAATCTCTATAATATCATAATATATAGGAGGAAATCAACTAAAACCTTAGAATAAATAAATAGTTGAACTATTTTCTATTATAGGGTAATATATATTTATATAGTATTATACAATTAA
>CAYPYI010000034.1:0-16196 GCA_964415085.1 uncultured Tissierellaceae bacterium | reverse complement strand
CCATGAGTATCACTAATTGCTAAAAATTTCATCTAATCTTCCTTTAACTTATTAATTAATATTAGTTTTAACTCTTCTAATGCCTTTCTTCTATGGCTTATTTTATTTTTTTCAGCACCATCCAGTTCTGCAAATGTTTTATTATAACCTAAAGGAACAAATAATGGATCATAACCAAAACCATTGTCACCTTGTTCTTCTCTTAATATATAACCTTTACATTCACCATGAGCAAAATATTCATTATTATCTTCATCCATTGCTGCAATACAGGCTTTAAAGGATGCTGATCTATCTTCTATATCTCTCATTTCTCTTAGAAGCTTTTCATTATTTAGTCTATCATTTCCATCTTCACCAGCATATCTTGCTGAATATATTCCTGGATCACCATCTAGTCCATCTACAAATAGACCTGAATCATCCGCTATAATAATATAATCATCAAACTCTTTATATTTTCGTATTTCTTTTACCTTTATCATACTGTTTTCAGCTAATGTTTCACCATCTTCTATTACATCAAACTCTTCTAA
Source organism: uncultured Tissierellaceae bacterium (assembly GCA_964415085.1). GTDB lineage: Bacteria > Bacillota > Clostridia > Tissierellales > Tissierellaceae > CAYPYI01. The sequence goes on along the minus strand of CAYPYI010000034.1, from coordinate 15,660 downwards.
ATTTACGTCATTTTTTGAATAAACTTCTACTGGTAATTCTGATAAAATATTTTTTATTTCTTTTATTTTATTTTTATTATTAGTAGATACAAGTATTTTTCTTTTTCCCATATTTTTCTCCTTTGTTCTTTTATATATTATTATACAGAAAAAGGAAGAAAAATTCTTCCTTTTTAATACATTTCTAAATATTCTTTTATTCCATCAGCAATAGCTTGTGCTAAACTATTTTGATAAGAGTTATCTTTTAACTTAGCTTCTTCAGCTGAATTAGTTAAAAATCCTGTTTCCACTAATACTGCAGGCATATGTGTGGAGTTTAATACAGCTAAATCAGGTCTAGGTTTTACACCACGATTTACTGCCCCTGTTTGTTTAATTAAATTATCTTGTATTAATTTTGCAAGAGGATATTGGTCTTCCTGCTTATTTTTACCTCTTCCTTTTGGACAGTAAAGAGTCTCAATTCCTGATACCTTTTGATTACCTGCAACTGAATTTGCATGTATACTAACAAATACATCTGCAGAGTTATCATTTGCCACATTAGCTCTATCATATAAGCCTATATATTCATCTGTATCTCTTGTAGTTATAACGCTATATCCTAGCGCCTTTAACTTATCCTCTAATTTTAAAGTAACGCTAAGTGCAATGTCCTTTTCTCTTGTTCCATTTGGAGAACTTGTTCCTGGATCTTTTCCACCATGGCCTGCATCTAAAACAATTATTCTATCTTCTGGCTTTACGTTACTATCTTGAATTAACTTTAATTTTATATTATCTGTGTTATCTGAAGATTGAACCTCATAATCTACAGTTTTTAAATAGCTAATTAATAATAGTAATTCATTTCCTACTTCTTTTGCTTCAACAGTTGTAACTAATCCATCATTTATTTTTATCTCACCTGGTTTTAAATTTGTTTTATCTTTAGGTATTGATATTTCTATAACTTTTCCTCTTGTGGCATTATTAATTTTATAATTTGTTATTTTCCCATTATCTATTCTTATATTAGCAACTCTTCCTTGTTTATTATAATCAATAAATTGCCATATACTATCTTCTGGAATTACCATCAAGTTAGCATCTACTTCTTCATACTCTAATTCCATTTTTTGATTACCATCAGTAATATCAAAAACAACTCTTACAACATTATCTTCTGGCTTATAATTATTATCTACACTAAAATCTGATATTCTAACAGATTCTATATATCCAATCCTCTTAGTTAAGTTTTTTTCATGTTTATTTTCAAGTTGTGCATCTAGAAAATCCACTACTATTCTATCTGGATTAGATAATCTCATTACTTTCTTTTCTAATTTTCCAGCATTCTTAATTTGAACCTTACCACTAACTTCATTTAAACTTCCAACTTTTTCTACAAAGCCAATACTAATTGTTTTTCCACCATTTATTGGTCTAACTATATAGTCTTTAGATTCAAAAAGTTCGATTTCAAACGTAATATCATTATCCTTTTCAACTAATTTAATCTCTTTAATATTTTGATCTGTAAGTTTACTTAATTTACCTTTTACAGAATCTGATACTCCTGCTTTAGGTATGTTCAAAGAAATATTCTTGCCCTTACCTGATGTTTCTTTAACATTTAAATTACTATTTGATTTAATAAGCAATTTATTGTTATCTGAAGAACCCTTGCTAAATGAGATATCTGTAATATTATTTTTCGTACTCTCTACAGGTTTCTCTACTGGCTTTTCTGCAGGTTTTTCTACAGGTTTTTCTACCGGAGTTTCTGGTTTTACATCTGACTTTTTAGATAAAATATATGGACTCTTTTTTGCCTTATCATAACCATAATCATATCCTAGTGCTTCAGATATAAAAGCTAGTGGAACCATTGTTCTTGCATCCCCATTATTAAATTGTACAAGTCTTGGTATTGAGTTAAAATCCAATTCTATTGCTTGTCCATTCTTTTTAGCAAAATCTTTATCTATAGGAAGTTCTATTAAATCCTCCCCGTGCTTTACTATTGCTGTTTGAGTATCTTTATCCCATGACACTTCAGCTCCATAAGTTTCTGCTATAAATCTAACTGGAACCAAAGTCCTATCTTCTTGAATGAAAGAAGGAACTTCAGATACTAATGGTTTGTTATCTACTAATACATCGACTTTTCTTACATTTACTTTTCTATTGTTTATAAGTACCTCTAAATTACTATTCGCATTTACGTTTATATTAAAACTAATAAAAGTAATTATTGTAATTAAAATTAAACTAAATACTAAATATCTTTTACTTTTCAAAATTGCTCCTCCTTACAACTCATCGTATAATTTATCTTCTATAATATTTATATCACTACATCAATTACTATGTCAATGAATTAGACTAATTGTAATGGTAATGTAATTAATAACAAACATTAAAGAAACATCAGAGGAAAATCTAAGCAAATTAAAAACGCCTAAAAAATCATTGTTTTTATAGGCGCTTAAAGCTTAACTTATTATTTAATTAATCTATTTTATTCTGCTTTTTCCCTTAAAAATACTTCTTCATCTAATTGTCCTTCTTGATTTGCAATAATAATTGTACATACAGCATCCCCTGTAACATTTGTTGCTGTTCTACCCATGTCTACAAGCCTGTCAATTCCCATAATTAAAGCCATACCTTCAAGTGGTAGTCCTATTGATTGTAGTACCATTGAAAGCATTATACTACCTGCTCCTGGAACTCCAGCTGTACCTATTGAAGCAAGTGTTGCTGTTAATACTACTGTAACTAGCATACCCATAGTAAGAGGTACATTATAAACCTGTGCAACAAAGAATGTTGCAACACCCTGCATTATGGCTGTACCATCCATATTAATAGTACTTCCTAAAGGCAATGTAAATGATGCTACCTCACCTGCTACACCCATATCATTTTGAACTACATCTAGTGATACTGGTAAAGTTGCCCCACTACTTGCTGTTGAAAAAGCAACACTCATAGCTGGTAAATATTTCTTATAGAAAGTTTTAATTGGTAAATTTGTGAATATTTTAAATAAACCTCCATAAACTATAAACATATGAATTGCTAGTCCTAGATATACTGCAAATACATATTTTGCCACTGGAAGTAAAGCTTTTATTCCAATTTCTCCAAACGTTTTCCCTATAAGTCCAAAAACTCCTATTGGTGCTAAATACATAACTAATTCTACAAGTTTCATTATAAGTTCATTTAGTTCTAAAAATAAATCTTTTACTTTTCCAGCTTTTTCTCCGAGTATTGATATACCAAGCCCGGTTAAAATTGCAAATACTATAATCTGAAGCATATTTCCTTCAGCCATAGCTTTTATTGGGTTTTTAGGAACCATATCTATAAATATATCTACTAATGGTACCTCTTCTCCTACTGTTATATCTGTTGTTGCTACTGCACCAAGGTCTAATCCTACTCCTGGTTTTATAATAGCTCCTAATGCTAAAGCAATTATAACTGCTATTGCAGTAGTAGTTAAATAAAATAGAACTGTTTTACCTCCAACTCTTCCAAGTTTTTTAATATCTCCTATACTTGATGCTCCATTCACAAGGGATATAAAAACTAAAGGAACTACTAACATCATTATTGATCTTAAGAAAATTTGACCAACTAAATTAAAAATACCATTTATTAGTAGTGTATCTCTGACAAATCCTTCAGGAAAAGTATGAACAATAATACCTACTACAATACCTATTGCTAAAGAAATTAAAATTTTTGTAGATAATGCCATTTTACCTTTTTCTTTTCCCATAATGCATTCCTCCTTTATATTTAATATTCTTATATTAAATATATCTCATTATGAAAACGTTGTCAACTATTTGTCATTATATATACTTAACAAAAAAGGTAAACTATTTTTAAAATAGTTTACCTTATATATATTATCTTCTATCTAATTCTTCTTTTACTAATTTGCTTGCTAGCTGTGGATTAGCTTTACCCTTACTTGCCTTCATTACTTGTCCCATTAAAAATCCTAGTGCTCTATCTTTTCCAGCTTTGTAATCAAGAACTGATTGTTCATTATTATTAACAACTTCTACAACTATTCTTTCAATTTCACCTTCATCACTAATTTGTATTAAACCTTCTTCTTTTACAATTACTTCTGGTTTTTTACCTGTTTCAAACATTGTTCTAAATACTTTTTTACCAATGTTATTATTAATCTTTCCATTTTTAATTAACTTTAGTAACTCTGCTAAGTCTGAAGGAGAAAATAATAAATCTTTTACAGCTTTATTATCATCATTTAATCTTCTTAATACATCTCCCATAATCCAGTTACTAACAAGTTCTGGTTCATTAATATCTTTAATTACTTCTTCAAAGAAATCTGCAAGTTCTTTGTTTTGTGTAATAACTTCTGCATCGTATTCTGGTATTTTATATTCGCTTATGAATCTTTCTCTTTTTGCTCCTGGTAGTTCTGGCATAGAATCTTTTATACTTTCTAACCATTCATCTGATATTTCAATTGGTGGTATATTTCCATCTAATGCAAATCTATAATCTGATGCAGAGCCCTTAGTTCTCATTACTATAGTTTCATTATTAACATCATCCCATCTTCTAGTATCTTTTTCTATATCATGTCCTTCTTCTAAAGCTTTTATATGACGTTTTTCTTCATACTCAATAGATTTCTCTACAGCTCTAAATGAATTTAAATTTTTAACTTCCGTTATACTAGTTTTTTCATTAGTTTCTGTATTTACAACATTTATATTTACATCGCATCTTAAAGATCCTTCTTCCATTTTAACGTCTGAAACATTTATATATTTTAAAGTTTCTCTTAAATTTTCTAAAAATATTCTTGTTTCTTCTCCTGAACTTAAATCAGGTTTTGAAACTATTTCAATTAAAGGAACCCCTGCTCTGTTATAATCAAGCAAAGTATCATTTGTTTCAGTATGGATTGATTTACCTGTATCTTCTTCAATATGAATTCTTTCAATTCTTATTTTTTTATCTTCTCCATTAGCATTAATCTCAATATATCCATCTTTACATAAAGGAATATCATCTTGAGATACTTGGAATCCTTTTACTAGATCAGAGTAAAAATAGTTTTTTCTATCCATTTTTGTATTTTGTGATATATCACAATTAAATGCTAAACCCGCTTTAGCAGCATATTCTACAACATTTTTATTTAATGTAGGTATACTTCCTGGTAATCCTAAGCATACTGGACAGCAATGACTGTTTGCATCTCCGCCAAACTCATTTGTACATCCACAAAAGATTTTAGTCTTAGTAGATAATTCAACATGTATTTCAACTCCAACCAATGTTTTATAACTCATCATTTACCATCCTTTCGTAAGCTTGTGAAATATTATATAATTTTTGTTCCTCAAATTTATTTGCTGTAAATTGTATCCCTATAGGCATTCCATCATTTTTAGATGGTACACTTATACTACATAATCCTAATAAATTAGAATAAGTCAAAAATAAACTTTCTGCATCTTTTATCTTTCTATCTTTAATATCATTTATATTATATGCACTCATTGATGAAGATAAGCCAATTATTGCATCATAAGTATTAAATATATTATTAAACTCTTCTATTAACATTTGTCTTACTTCTAAAGCTTTATCATAATATATTCTTCCTCTATCTCCACTTAATAAATAAGTTCCAAAAAGTATTCTTTTTTTAGTGTTGTCTTCAAATCCTTCTTTTCTTGTTTTCATATATAACTGATCTAAAGAATCATAATCTTTTGCTCTATATCCATATCTAATACCATCATATCTTGCTAAATTAGAACTCACATCACTTGAAAAAATTATATTGAATGCACTTAAAGCTGACTTAATATTCTCAATGCTTATTTCTTCTACAATTACTCCATTTTCTTTTAGTGTTGTAACTGCTTTATTTAGTTGTGTTAAGTTTTCTCTATCCATTTGTTCTTCTAGTAATTCCTTTATTACTGCAACTTTAAATCCAGAAATGTCTTTTTCATCTAAATTAATTTTTTCACTCTCTAAAGTTGTTAAATCTTTTGAATCAAAACCTTGTATATTATTTAATACTAGAAAAGTATCCTTTACATTATTACCTATTATTCCAATAGAATCCAGACTATCTGATAGAGATATTAATCCATATCTAGATACTCTTCCATATGTTGGTTTCAACCCAACAAGACCTTGATATGATGCTGGTTGTCTAATGGATCCGCCCGTATCTGATGCTAGAGATATCATTGATGAATATCCCTTTACTGATGCAGCTGAACCTGATGATGAACCACCTGGAACCACGTCTTTATCTATAGGGCTTATAGTATTTTCAAATAATTTATTATTGCCTGAACGTGTAATTGCAAATTCTGGCATATTAGTTTTTCCTATTATTATAGCATCTTCATTTATTATTTTTTCAATTACAGTAGCATTATATGGTGGGATAAAATCTTCAAGCATTTTGCTTCCTGCAGTTGTTTTCAAATCTTTAGTAATTATATTATCTTTAACAGATACTATAATACCTGCTAGTTCACCAATTTCTTGATTATTATTTATCTTTTCATCTATTTCTTCTGCTTTATTTAAAGCTTCATCAAAATTAGTTGTGATATATTCATTGTAATTATTTTCTTTTGCATTTTTTATATACTCATTTAATATCTCTACACATGTAATTTCTTTACTTAGTAATTTTTCTCTAATACTACTTATATCTAAATCATATATATTCATTTCTATCCTCCTAGTCCATTACATTTAATATTTTAAAATATCCATATTGATTTTCTTTTGTATTTTTAAGTACTTCTTTAGCATCCAAACTTTCTGTTACAATATCTTCTCTTAGAGGATTTATAATGTTATTAATATTTAAATTTTGATTGAATCCATCTGTATTAACATTTTTTATATTCTCAATTCTTTCTACCATTTCAGATAATTCTAAACTATAGTTTAGAGCTTCTTCCTCTGAAATTTCAATCATAGCTAATTCTGCAAGTTTTAAAACTTCATCTTTATTCATTTTATATGCCTCCCAATTCTTTAAATCTATCATTATCTATAATTTCTATGCCCAGTTCCATTGCTTTATCATATTTAGAACCTGGACTTTCACCAGCTACAACATAGTCTGTATTTTTACTTACAGATCCTGTAACTTTTCCACCTAACTTTTCAACAATATCTTTTGCTTGTTTTCTACTTATACCATCAAGAGTTCCTGTTATTACAACTGTTTTATCTGTGAATATTGATTCTTCAATACTAGTTTCTTTGTAGTATGGTTTAACCCCTTCTGATAAAAGTTTATCTACAGCTTTATTTATTTCATCATCTTGAAAAAAGTCAACTATACTTTTTGCTATTATAGGACCTATATCTCCTACATTTATTAATTCCTCTGCAGTTGATGCTCTTAATTTATCAAATGATTTATAGTAATCTGCTAAATCATTTGCCGTTTTTATACCTACATTATCTATTCCTAAAGCATAAATAAATGCTCCTAGCTCAACATTTTTACTACTCTCAATAGCATTTAATAAATTATTTGTTTTCTTTTCTTTAAAACCCTCTAAAGTTATTAAATCATCATAAGTTACTTCATATATTTCAGGAAGATCCCTTATGTTTAATTCTTCTAACAACTTTTCTGCAGTTTTTTCACTAAAACCATCTATATTCATAGCGTCTCTACTTGCAAAATGAACCATTCTAGCTACTAACTGTGGTTTACATGATAATGAATTAGAACAAAATATATGAACACCATCTCTATGAAGCTCGCTTCCACAAGCTGGACATATTATAGGCATTTCTATTTCCTTAGCATCTTCTGGATCATGAAGTGTACCTAAAACTTCAGGTATAACATCATTTGATCTTCTAATTAATATTGTAGAATTTATCTTCACATTTTTCCTTAATATATCATCGTAGTTATTTAAAGTAGCCCTACTTATTGTTGCCCCATCTATATCTACTGGTTCAAAAATTGCTCTTGGAGTTACTTTACCAGTTCTACCAACATTCCACTCCACATCTAAAAGCTTAGTACTTCTTTCTTCAGCTTCAAATTTATATGCAATTGCCCATCTTGGAAATCTGTTTGTAAATCCTAAAATTTCTCTTGTTCTTAAATCATTTACCTTAATAACCATACCATCAGTTAATACATCTAAATTAAATCTCTCTTCACCTTGAACATCTATTTCTTCTATAACATCTTCTATATTTATAAACTTTTTAGCATATGGAAATACTGGAAATCTATTTTCTTTTAAAAATTCTAAAGTTTCCATATGACTTTTAAACTCGTGTCCCTGTATATAACCTATATTATAAAGATAAATGCTTAAATTTCTATTACTAGTAACTTTTGTATCTAAATTCCTAAGAGCTCCAGCTGCTGCGTTCCTTGCATTTTTAAGTGGCTCTTTTGCTGTTTTATTATACTCTTCTAAAACAGATAGAGGCATTAATCCTTCCCCTTGAACCTCCATAAGCCCTGAGAAATTTATTCTATATGGTATTGATTTTATAGTTTTAATCTGCTCTAAGATACCTTCTCCTTCTATACCATTACCTCTTGTAGCTCCTTGAATTAATTCATTGTTGTTATATGTTAAATTTATGGTTAATCCATCAAATTTATATTCCAAAATATATTCTAGTTCAGGAAGATTCTCACCAGTATTTTCTTTATGCTGCTGTATAAGCTTTCTTATTCTTTCATCCCACTGTCTTAACTCATCAAAACTTTGACTTTTATCAAGACTCCATAATCTACCCAAGTGAGTGTGTTTTTCAAATCTTTCTAATATACTTCCACCAACTCTTTGTGTAGGTGAATATGGATGTATGATTTTAGTATCTTTTTCTAGTTTTACTAGTTCATCATATAATAAATCATAATCTTTATCACTTACCTTTGGTTTGTCTAATGTATAATAATGATAGTTTAAATCATTTATAATATCTATAAGTTCATTAATTCTTTTTTCCTTGTCCATAAAAACCTCCTATAACTTTTCTATTGGTGCTAAATCAGTGGCTAACTGCTTTATTCCTTTTCCTTCAAAAGCAATCAGTAAAGTTTTACCATCGTCTTTAATTTCAACAATCATACCATTTCCCCATGATTTATGCTTAACTCTATCGCCTAAGCTATAATTACTATCACTATTTTTTTTAGCGGGCTTAGTATCTATATTACTATTTCTATCTTTTTCTCTTTTTACCCCTATAAAAAAGTTATTTGCACTCATAGAAGATTTATTAGTTTTAATATCATCTTCATCATTCATATATACAATTGTATCTTCCATTTCCTTTATAAATCTAGAAGGTAAATTGTATGTTGTCCTACCATAAAGCATTCGGATTTTTGCACTTGTTAAATATAATCTTTCTTCTGCTCTAGTAACTGCTACATAGCAAAGTCTTCTTTCCTCTTCGATATCTTCTTCTCCAGAATCTATAGCTCTATATGTTGGGAATTGTCCTTCTTCCAATCCTACTACGAATACTACTGGATACTCTAGACCTTTTGCACTATGAATAGTCTGCAAAGTTACTATGCTATTATTATCTACCGTTTTATCTACATCTGATAAAAGGCTCATTCTTGAAAGAAAATCTTCTAAGTCTGGATTTTCTTGACTTTGCTCATACTCAGCTGCTGCTGATACAAATTCTTCTATATTCTCGATTCTTGTTCTACTTTCAATTGTATCTTCGTCTTCTAATGATTTTTTATATTCTGAGTCTATTAATACACTCTCTATAAGCTCTGTTAATGATTGTAACTCACTTTTTGCAATTAATAAATTTAACATTTCAATAAATCCACTTAATTTTTTTCTAGCTCCTGCTGATATTGTTTCTATTTTGTCTGCCATATATAAAGCTTCATACATACTTATATTATTTTCATTACTAAATGCTTCTAATCTACCAACTGTAGTTAATCCAATACCTCTTTTAGGTGTATTAATTATTCTCTTTAATGATAAGTCATCTTTAGGATTTTGTATAACTTGAAGATAAGCCAAAATATCCTTTATTTCTTTTCTGTCATAGAATCTTAACCCACCTACTACCTTATATGAAATTCTTCTTTGAACTAGTCTATCTTCAAAATGTCTCGACTGAGCATTAGCTCTGTATAAAACAACTATATCAGAAGCCTTGTATTCTTTACTATCTATTAGTCTTTTGATCTCATCTACAACAAAGTCTGCTTCTTGCTCTGCCCTTTCAAAGTCATAATATTCTACATCCATGCCATCTTTTATTTCTGTCCACAAATGTTTCTTTGGATTATTATAGTTATTCTTTATTACCGAGTTTGCAACATCTAGTATTTTTTGAGTTGATCTATAATTTCTATCAAGCATTATTTCTTTTGCATCTTTAAAATCTTTACTGAAGTTCATTATATTAGAAATATCAGCACCTCTCCAACCATAAATAGATTGGTCAATATCTCCTACAACACAAATATTGTTGTGTTTTCCTGACATTAATTTTGATAATTCATATTGAATTTTATTTGTATCTTGGTACTCATCAACAAATACATATTCGAATCTTCCTTGATAATATTCTAATATATCTTTTTCTTTATTTAATAAATCCACTGTTTTACATAAAATATCATCAAAGTCTAATGCATTATTATCAAAAAGTTTCTTTTGATATAACTTATAAACATTGGCTATGTTTTTTTCTCTAAAGTCATTCTCATTTTCTTTTAAATTTTCCTCCGGACTTATTTGTCTGTCTTTAAAATCACTAATCCTAGATAAAATCATGTTTTCATTATATTCTTTAGAATTAATATCTAACTCTTTCAAACAATCCTTAACTAGAGTTACTTGATCATTTCTATCATATATAGAAAAATTACTTGTATAACCTAGTTTATCAATATCTCTTCTAAGTATTCTTAAGCACACAGCATGAAATGTTCCTATCCACATTCTTTCAACATCTCTATTTAATAAATTTGCTGTTCTTTCTTTCATTTCTGTAGCTGCCTTATTTGTAAATGTTATCGCAAGTATATTTCCTGGGAATACATTTTTTTCTTCTATTAAATAAGCAATTTTATGCGTTATTACTCTGGTCTTACCACTTCCTGCTCCAGCCAATATAAGTATTGGCCCTTCCGTGGTTTCTACTGCTTGTCTTTGATTATCATTTAATCCTGATAAAAAGTCCACTTAATCACCTTCCAATTTTCATTCTCTATTTATTATATAGTAATACTTAATTTTTTTCCATAACTTGCTTTATATCTTGAATTTAAATATTTATATTAATAGTGAATTAGCTTTGATATAATGGATATGTATATAATAATAGTTATAGAGAGGAGAATATATATGTATATAATTTTAATTTTAATCGCAGTAATTGTTATTTGGATGATTTCAACATATAACAAGTTAGTTCAAAGTAGAGAAATGGTTAGAAACTCTATGGGACAAATTGCAGCTCAAATCGAATCAAGATGGGATGCGCTTACAAGTCTTATAGAAGCAACTAAGAAATATTCAAAACACGAATCAGAAGTATTAGAAAATGTAACAGCTCAAAGAGCTGGAATAAGTAAAAATTCTAATCCTTCAGATGTAGAAAAAGATGCTACTATGTTTAATGAGGCTATTGGAAGAATTAATGTAGTTGCAGAGGCTTATCCTGATTTAAAAGCTTCAAATATTTATGAAAATACCATGAATCAAATTAATGAATATGAAAATAACGTAAGACATTCTAGAATGATTTATAATGATACAGTAACTAAGTTTAATAGACTTATATTAACTTTTCCTAATTCATTACTTGCAGGAATGTTTAATTTCCGTGAAGAAGAGTACTTCTCTTCAACAGAAACTAAAAGGAGTATGCCTAGTTGGGAATAATAAAGGTTGGTGATATAATGAAAAGTTTTAATAAGAGAACTTTTTCTCTAATATGTATTATATCTATTATTTTATTTATGACCTTACCAATTACAAGTTATGCAACAGATTTAAACTCCATTGATGTATATGTTAATTTACTAGAAAATGGAGATGCTGAAGTTACTATGGTTTGGGATTATTATGATGATTATGGTACTGAACATTTTATCCCTATTTCAGCTAGTGGAATTGAAATATTAAACTTAAATGTTAGTAAAAATAATGTAGAATATGAAACATTAGATGATTGGGATATAAATGCATCAAGAGAAGAAAAAAAAGATAAAGCAGGTATTATGTATGATGGAGAAAATTATGAACTTTGCTGGGGTATTGGAGAATACGGGAAAAATGAATATACAGTAAGTTATATTGTAAAAGATATAATAAAGAATGCTGAAGATGCTCAAATACTTCATTATAGATTTATAAATGATTCTTTATCTGAACCACCTGAAAAAATTTCTATTACAGTAAATAGCTTTAAAGATTTCAATCAAGAAGATGTTTTGATGTGGGCTTTCGGCTTTGAAGGTGAGATACAGCTTGAAAATGGAAAAGTTGTTGCTAAATCTTTTAAACCTCTTAAACAAAGCAATTATGCCCATATATTGTTAAGATTTGAACCAGGTTATTTTAACGCCAGTGAAGATTCTTACATAGACATGCCTTTTGAAGAAATAAAAAATATTGCTTTTGAAGGTGGAGAATATGTTGATTATGGACCTGTTGATCCTAATAATTATCCTGTAGAACACGAAAATGAAAGTGACTTTAGTCCTTTGTTTTTCTTAATCCCAATTATTACATTGGGTGCTACTGGATTAATTATTGGTAAAGTTTCTTCTGCTAACTCAAAGAAATTTGATTTAGATCAGAAAAGCTATAAAGGTGAATATTTTAGAGATGTTCCTTATAAAGATGATCCTGTTGATATTTATTATATATTATCAAATTTAAATATGACAGATCATACAAACTATATAACATATTTCTTCTTAAAATGGTTAAAATCTGGCAATATTAAGAAAGTAACTTATGAGAATGGTGTTTTCTTTAAAAAGGAAAAATCTGGTTTTCAAATTATTTCACCTCCTAAGGATGCTTCTAAGTCCGAAGGATTATTCTTTAGATTTTTAACTGAAGCAGCAGGCACTGATAATATGCTTGAAGAAAAAGAATTTGATAAATGGATGAGCAAGAATTCATCAAAGTTTAAAACTTTTATGGACTCTTTAGAAGATAGTTCTGAATTAAAACTTTTAGATACTGGTTATTTAGAGTATGAACAAAGAAAAGCTCTGTTTATGACTTTTGATGTTCCAAAGCTATCTAATACAGGTAAGGATGTTGCTGAAAATAGCATCAGATTTAAAAACTATTTAAAAGATTTCTCTTTACTAAATGAAAGAGAATCTGCAAATGTTCACATATGGGATAGCTATATGATGTATGCTGCCATATTTGGTATTACTGATGTAGTTGAAAAAGAATTTAAAAAGTTATATCCTAACTATTTTGAAGAAACTCAAATTGATTTAAATACGATTTATTTAGCCAACCTTTATTCAAGAAGTATAACTTCTTCATATACTAGTGTAACGTCAGCATCTTCCAGTATTTCATCTGGAGGCTTTGGTGGTGGAACTAGTATTGGTGGTGGAGGTGGCGGCTTCGGAGGCGGTTCTGGAGGCGGCACAAGATAAAATAAAAATACTTCCTAGTAGCTATTGCTACTGGAAGTATTTTTTTAACTATTATTTTAAATTGTCAAATGAGTTAATTATTGAATCTAATATCATTCCATTTTCATTTTGTATGCTTATTGTTGCTCCAGAAATTAAGTCAGGATTATTTTCATATTCTTCTGCCCATGAAATAACTTCTTCTTTAGTCTTTCCTATTAACTCTTCTTCTATTTTTAACATTTGCTCTTCCCAAGTTCCAGATTCTAATTTATAATCTTCTTTTAATTGTCTTTTTGTTCTCCAAGCTGCTACTTCTTCTCTAAACATAGCTGGTGTAATTTCTTCTACTCCATTATATCCTTGTTGAGTTGGGAATCCACTAAATTTAGATACATTATCACCTTCCATATTTCCTGAGAACAATTCTTGTTGATCTATAAATATAGCTGAAATTTTTTCATCCTTATCTAAAACAACATTTGTTATAACTTCATTGAAGCTATAAATTGAATTTCCTTCATCGTCTTTCATTGGCATAACTCTTGTATTATATGCAAGGCCAATTCCTAAGTTTTCATAATCTTTAACTTCTACTTCTTTTTTATTGTTAGATGCATTTCTTATTGCTATTAAAATGTTACCATGAGTATCGTTTAAACTAATTGTTGCTACACTTGTTAACTCATCTAACATAGCTTTGTCTTCATCTGATAAAGCTTCATATTTTTCAACATCTATTAGATGTTCTGAATCTTTAGTTACTGGTCTATTATCTATACTTGAACAGTAATCATTTGTCCATTTTATTACTTCTTTTACAGTCATTCCTTTAAAAGTTTCTTCATATTTTTGGATTTGTTCTTCCCAAGTTCCTGAATCTAATTTATAATCATCTTTTAATTGTCTTTTTGTTTTCCAATTTTCTAACTCTTCTTTAAATATTTCTTCAGTAGTTTCATATTTACCAGACCAATTAAATCCTTCTTTTTCTGGATAACCATTGAATTTAGCAAAAGTTTCTGGTCCATTAGGAGTTCCTACTTCTAACTGGTCAATATAAATATCTACTATTTTATCATCTTCATCAAATAATGCATTTACAAAAATTTGATTGAAACTATAGATAGGGTTTCCTTCACTATCTTCACCCATATCTTCTCTGTATAAGTTACTCATTCCAAACCCTTGATAAACTTTTCCAGATGCAGTTACGTCTTTTTCTTCAACATTACTCTCCACATCTTTATTATTGTCTTCTTTTACATCATCTTTTGAGCATGACACTAAACTAAATGTAAGTACTAGTACTAATAATAACAATATGCCTTTTTTGTTTTTTATCATTCTATATTCCCCCTTTTATTAACTTCATACATATTATAATTTATATGTTTATGCATTATTTGTCAATGCGACACATTAGTTTGCTAATATATTAAATTACATAAAAAAATACATTTAAAATAACTGAGTTATTATAAATGTATTTATTAGTATTTTAAAACCTATTAGTCTAGATATCCAAGTCTTTTTAAAATTATATTATATCCGTTTGTTCCATATTTTAAAGCTCTATTTACTCTACTAATCGTAGCTGTACTTGCCTTTGTTTCTTCTTCTATTTCATTATAAGTTTTCTTTTGTGTTAATAATTTTGCAACTTCTAATCTTTGACCAATAGCCTCAATTTCCTTAATGGTGCAAACATCTTCAAAAAAACGATAACAATCTTCCATATCTTCTAGTAATAAAATTGCTTCAAATAAACTATCTGTTTGTTCGCTTTTTATGTTTGAGTTGTAATTCATTTTGCTCACCTCCACATACATTATATATCGTGACTTTAATGCTTTCAAGTATTTTATTTATACCTCATAAATATATTGTCTCTTTATTAAAGTCAATCCCTACATTATAGTATACCCTTATATTTTATAACGAATATATTTAAATTAAATTTATTCGTTTTTATAATT
>CAYPYI010000033.1:1563-16219 GCA_964415085.1 uncultured Tissierellaceae bacterium | reverse complement strand
TAAATAAGCAAAATTATACACTTAAAAATTAAATTTAAGGATATAATATATATAGGAGGGATAAAATGAAAAAATATGCATTTTTGTTAATGGGAGATTATGATACTAGTAAGGACCACTGTGTATTTAAAACAGATAATATGGAGAGTTACATCTATACTGTAAATAATTATTCACAAGCAAAGAGATTAGTTCTTAAACTATATTATGATGATTTTGGTGCAATAGAAACATGCGGAGCTTTTAGTGAAGAAAATATTAATGAATTAATGAGCATGACAAATGACGATATACCTATTGCTAGAGTAGTCTCAGGAGAAAACATTAAAGAAAAGATGGATATGTTTTTTAGGAGTTAAGAAAAAGCTGCCATAAGGCAGCTTTAATTATTTAAATATTTTTCTACTACCAGGTTTTGTAAGTTCTACATTTTCTTTACAAAGAGGGCAGTTATCTTTATCAAATGTATCAAAATTAATTTTCGTTCCAGAATAGATTTTATAATCGTTATCTAGAGAATGAGTTTGTCTATCTACTAAAGTAACAAGAGCTACTACTTCAGCACCATGAGCTTCAACAACTTTAATAGCTTCTAAGATACTTTTACCTGTTGTTATAACATCTTCAGTTACAACTACTTTTTGTCCTTTTTTTATTTCAAACCCACGTCTTACTTCAAATTCACCAGAGTCTTGATTTCTTTCAAGGAATATACTTTCAGTATTAAGTTGTCTTGCAACTTCATAGCTTACAAGTATTCCACCCATGGCAGGTCCTACAATTAAATCTACATCTTCTGTAATTTGATCAGTTATTTTTTTTACTGCTTTTTCAGCTAAGTTAGGATGAGATAAAAGCTTTGCACATTGTATATATCTATCACTATGTCTTCCAGAAGAAAGTAAGAAGTGGCCTTCAAGTAATGCATTTGATTCTTTTAATTCATTAATTATCATTATATTTCCCCCTTAACCTAATATGTCTTTTTTCATATTTAAAACAGCTTCTCTTGTATATTTTTCAAATTTTTCTTCACCATCATCATGTTTTTTGTAGTTAAGTAAGATTCCTCTTGAAGAATTGACTATGCCTCCATTTAAATCATTTAAGTAAAGGCGAATGTCTTCTCCAGTACCACCCTGATAGCCATATCCTGGTATTAGAAAATATAAATCGTTATATCTATTTCTTATTTCATTTGCGTCAATTTTATCTTTTGCACCTACAACAAGACCTAAATTACTATATCCTGAGCTACCTTTATAGCTTGATGCAATTTTTTGTAACTTATCTCCAATATGATTATATATATATTTATCTTCAGATTCTTTATATTGAATATCTTTTGCACCATCATTTGAAGTTCTAAGTAATACAAATATTGATTTGCCTTTGTCTAAATATTCTAGAAAAGGGTCCAATGTTTCATAACCCATATATGGGCTAACAGTAAGCATATCTGCTTCAAAGTCACCTTCAAAATGAGCTTTGGCATACATTTGTGCACTTGCAGCAATATCTCCTCTTTTAACATCAG
The DNA here is from genome assembly GCA_964415085.1 of uncultured Tissierellaceae bacterium. Lineage (GTDB taxonomy): Bacteria > Bacillota > Clostridia > Tissierellales > Tissierellaceae > CAYPYI01. The sequence goes on along the minus strand of CAYPYI010000033.1, from coordinate 14,682 downwards.
CTATTGAGATACTATTAGAATATTTTAGATATTCTAAAGTTCTTTTATAAGCAATAAGTCCTTCAATTCCATATCTTTCATAATAAGCAATTTGTACTTTATATGTTGGAACTAAATCAATAGTACTATCTATAACTGATTTATTAAAATCAAAAAGCATATCAGAGATATGATTATTTCTTGATTTAATTTTTTTAGGTAAATAATTTAAATCAGTATCTAACCCAACACATATAGGTCCTAATTTTTCTACTTCTTTGTATAAATTATCAATCATTTCAAATCCTCCTATAATTTATTTTGAACATAGGATGATAAAAAAAAAGCTTCCTCGAAAGGAAGACACAACTATTTTAGGTAATAGTATTTTCATCCTTTCTAAACTCTCGGTTTAGATTAAAGGTTCTTAATGAAAGATATCACATTAATTATTTTTAGTCAATATATAAACAATATCATTTTTTAAAATTATATTTGATATAATAGATAGAAGGAGATGAAATTTTATGAAAAATAAAATAACACTTTTAAATTTTGATAATATATATGAAAGTCAAAACTTCTATTTAAAAAGTGATTATAATATTATAGATTTAACAGACATAAGGAGTAATATATATTATTGTGAGAAGAAAAGTTTAGATATGATAGATAGCAGGTTAAAAGAATCAGATATTGAAAAAGTAAGATTTATAGGCAGTGGTAACTATCATTACATAACATATTTATTTTTAAAAAGAATTGAAAGTAGATTTACGCTTATATTATTTGATAACCATACTGAGATACTTTCTTCGGACTTTAATCCATATATTAGTTGTGGATCATGGATTTTAAAAAGTCTTGAAACAATTGAAAATCTAGAACATATTATTATGATAGGAGTTAATGAAAAATATTTAGATTTAATACCCAAAAAATATAAGAGTAAAATTACTATAATAAATAATTCAGTAATAAATAATATTAAACAAGTGGAAAATATAATTTTGAGTGAGAGTAAAAATGAGAAAGTTTATATTAGCATTGATAAGGATGTGTTAAGAAAAGAAGATTGTTTAACAAACTGGGATCATGGGGATATGAAATTGTCGGAGTTATTATATATTTTAGAAGATGTGCTTGAAAACTTTAATGTTCTAGGAATTGATATTTGTGGAGAATTTTTAGATAGAAAATCTAATGTTTATGAATATAGTCAAAGGAAGGCATTAAATTTAAATAATAAAGCTAATTATAATATTTTAAAAACTATAATAGCTCATTACAATTAAAATTAATAGATTAATAAATAAAGTTTTATGTTTATGGAAATAGTGTATTAAAAATCGAAAGAAAGTATATTAAAATTAAAGGAGGAATAACGTGGATAAAATTAAGTGGATTGAAAATGAATGTGTAGAAGGTATGGATTTAGATCTTTCATACCTATCAAAAAATGAGACTGTTGATGTAAGAGAGTTTCATAAAAAATTTGAAGAATATGATTATACTCCACTTCACAAATTAAATAATTTAGCAAAAGAGTTTGGGCTAAAAAATATTTATATAAAGGATGAATCATATAGATTTGATTTGAATGCCTTTAAAGTTTTAGGTGCACTTTATGCAATTGGAATGTATTTATCAGAAGAATTAGATATTCCATTAGAAGAAATAGATTTTAACAGTAATAAGTTGAAATCTATAAAAAAGACATTTATAACAGCAACAGATGGTAATCATGGTAGAGCAGTGGCATGGGCTAGCAATAAATTAAATCAAGATTGTATAGTTTATATGCCAAAAGGTTCTACAAGTCAAAGAATAAAAGCTATAGAAAACGAAAATGCAAAAGTTATAGTTATAGATGGTAATTATGATGAAGCTGTAAAATTGAGTGAAGAAGTAGCATTAGAAAATGGATATATAGTTATTCAAGATACAGCTTGGGAAGGTTATGAAAAAATACCAAAGTGGATTATGAGAGGTTATACAACAATTATTAGTGAAGTGTTAGATCAGATTAAAAATGAAGAAATTACTCATATTTTTTTACAAGCAGGTGTGGGTAGCTTTGCAGGAAGTATACTTGGGTATTTAGTAGAAAACTTAGGAGAGGATGCTCCTACTTGTATTATAGTAGAACCAGATAAGGCTGATTGCTTATATAGGTCTATAGAAAGTGGGGAGATTCAAATTGTAGAAGGAAATCTAAACACTATAATGGCAGGTCTTGCATGTGGAAATCCAAATTATATAAGCTATGAGATTATAAAAAAATATTCGGATTTTTTACTTTCTTGTCCAGATTATATAAGTGAAATAGGTATGAGAATATTATCAAGTCCTATTTTTGATGATTGTAGTATTATATCAGGTGAGTCTGGTGCGGTAGGAATGGGTGCCTTATATAAAATATGTAAAGATAGAGAATATGAAGATTTAAAAGTAGAATTAGATTTAAATAATAAATCAAACATACTAATAATAAGTACTGAAGGAAATACAGATTTTAATAAATATTTGGAAATAATATGGGGCTTATAAAAAATAAGTAATAAACTTATTGACGCACCTTTTAAAAGATGCTAGTATAAAACTTGAACAAACTGAATATAAAAGGGGAAACAGGTGTAAATCCTGTGCAGTGATGCTACTGTAAGCCTATGGGCAAGCCAGAATACCTTTATTTCTATCTCTACAATCCATGGACGATAGGAGATTATTATTTGAATCTTCCTGTTTATAGGAAGATTTTTTTTGTTCGAAAAATTATAGGAGGTTCAAAATGAAAAATAATAAGAAAAAGTTTTTAGTATTATTTTTACTGCTTGTAGTTAGTGTATCAGTATTAACATCTTGTGGTAAAAAAGATGAGGTGGTTGAAGAAGTAGAACAAAAAGAAGAAGTAGAACAAAAAGAAGTAACCATAGTAGATGCATTAGATAGGGAAATTACAGTTAGTTTACCTATTGAAAAGGCAGTTGTACTTAATAGAAATACTTTAGAATTAATAAAACTTATTGATTCATATGAAACTATTGTTGGATTTGGAGATAAGGCTAATGAATTAAATCCATATTTAGGATTTGAGGGTAAAGAATATGTAGGTGCTAATAAAGACTTAAATATAGAAGCTATTATTGGTTTAAGTCCAGATGTAGTTTTTGCACATCCAAATAGAAATTTAGAATTAGAAGAAATGCTAGATCCACTTGGAATTAAAGTAATAAGACTTAGCAACTATTTACCACATACATTAGATGAAGAAGCATTAATAGTTGGTCAGTTATTCCAAAAGGAAGATAGAGTAGAAGAATACTTAAATTGGAAAAAAGATATTCAAACTTTAGTTGAGGATAGAACTAAAGATTTAAAAGATGAAGATAAGAAAACTGTATTAGCATTAAATTCAGGTGCACCTAAAGATGAATTCTCAATTTATCCTAGTAAATCATTAGGAGGAGAAGCTGGAGTAGGAGAAGGTATGGCAAGTATCTTAGCTGGAGGGATAGATCCATCAGAAGTTGAATGGGACCCTACAGTTGCTAGTACAACTATAAAAGTTGACCCTGAGATGGTGTTAGAAATAAACCCTGATATTATTACTTTAAATAACTCTTGGTATGGTGGATATGAAGCTAAGGATACAGAAGAATTTGATGCAATAAAACATACTTTATTAAATGAAACTAATACATTCAAGAAATTAAAAGCGGCTGAAAATAAAGATGTATATATGTTTCAAACAAATTTTCTAGGTTCAGATAAAGGATATATAGGTGTACTACAATTATCAAAATATATGTATCCTGAGCTATATGAAGATATAGAACCTTTAGATTATGCTAAGGAATATTTTGAAAAATGGTTAGGAATTGACTTTGATGGAATATGGTGGTATTCCTTAAAGGATAATTAATATGAAAAAAGAAGATTTTATTAACACTTTTAAACACAGCGAAAATGATAACTCCGCTGTGTTTATTGAAAATTATTATAATAAAAATAATAAAAAGAAATATATTATGATAATATTTCTTTTTATTTTAGTAGTATTATTAATGGGAATATCTATAAGTCTTGGAACTATGGATATAGATTTAAGGTTTATATTTAAAGCTATATTTACAGATACATCAGATTTTACAAAAGATCAAAAGACCTTAGAATATGTTATAAAACATATAAGAATGCCTAGAGTTATAACAGCAGCCATAACAGGATTCGCACTGGGAATATCTGGGGTAGTAATGCAGAATTTACTTAAAAACCCATTAGCAGGTCCTTATACACTAGGTGTATCAAGTGGAGCTTCATTTGGTGCAGCTATAGCTATTGTTTTAGGAACTAGGATATGGGGATCACAATTTATAATTAAAAGTCAGGTCTTTACATCTTTATTTGCTTTTATTTTTGGTGGAATAGCCATGATGTTAGTATTTCTAATATCAAAAATTAAAGATAATTCTATAACTGTACTTTTATTAGCAGGAGTAGCTGTTAGTAGTTTGTTTTCAGCTGGATTATCTGCACTTAAATATATATCAAATGCAGAAGCTTTAAGAGATTTAATGCTTTGGCTAATGGGTGGTTTTTGGGGAGCAAAGTGGAAAAATATTTATATATTATTTCCAGTGGTATTGTTATCCAGCATAGTATTATATACTAAAAGTCAAGATTTTAATGCTTTATTTCTTGGAGATGATTTGGCAAAAACTATGGGAATTGATGTCAAGAAAACTCATAAGATTGGCTTGTTTTTAACTACTTTAATGGCATCTACAGCTAGTGCATTTTCAGGAATTATAGGATTTATAGGTTTAGTAGCTCCTCATATAAGTAGAAGTATATTTGGGACTGATAATAGAATATTAATTCCAGCATCAGCATTAATGGGCTCGTTTATTTTATTGTTAGCAGATACAATTGCTAGGAATGCTTTCTCTCCAGTTGAGATACCAGTTGGCATAATAACATCTTTAATTGGAGCGCCATTCTTTATATATATCTTAATATCAAGAAAAAGTGGTGATTGGCAATGATAGATATAAAAGAGTTAGATTTTTCTTATGATAAAGATAAGATTTTAAATAATATAAACTATAAAGTAAAAAAAGGAAAGTTTTTAAGCATCTTAGGTCCTAATGGTTCAGGGAAAAGTACTTTGCTAAAAAATATAGCAGGACTTTTAGATAGTGATAACGGTGATATTAATATATTAGATAAAAATATCAAAGAATATGAGAAAAAAGAATTAGCTAAAATACAAGCATATGTTTCCCAAAGAGACGAAATAAGTTTTCAAATAAGTGTATCAGACACTGTACTCTTAGGAAGAAGAGCTTATATCAATTGGAGCTATGATAAAAAAGACTATAAAATATGTGAAAATTTAATGGAGTTTTTAGAGATAGATCACTATGCACTAAAAAAGTTAAACGAAATTAGTGGTGGAGAAAGACAAAGAGTAATGATTGCAAGAGCCCTAGCTCAGCAAAGTGAGGTTTTGTTGTTAGACGAGCCTACTAGTGCTCTGGATATAAAACATCAACTTTATGTTATGGATTTACTAAGATTTTTATGTGATGAAATAGGCTATACAATCATTATAGTTATGCATGATTTAAATTTGGCATATAATTATTCTGATGAGATAATATTATTAAAAGATGGTAATATTTTTGCATCAGGGAGTAAAGATGATGTTTTAACAATTGAAAATATAAAAGATGTATATCAAGTGGATGCAGAAAAAATAAATACAGGTACAAAAAGTGTTTTTGTATTTTAATTAAGAGGTTAGTAATTATACTAACCTCTTTTTTATAAAATTTTTATAAGAATATCTCTATTTCTAGGACCATCAAATTCACAAAAATAAATACTTTGCCAAGTTCCAAGAAGAATCTTACCTTTTTGTATAATTAAACTTTCACTACAACCTATTATGCTTGATAATAAATGAGCATTAGTATTTCCTTCAAAATGTCTATATTCTATTCTTTTAGGTGATAATAAATCAAAAGCATATTCTAAATCTAATCTTACATCATAGTCACCATTTTCATTTATTGTAATTCCAGCTGTTGTATGAGGAGTATAGACTAAACAAATACCTTCTTCAACCTTACTTTTATTAACAGCATCATTAACATACTTGTCTATATTTATTGTTTCAATATCCTTGTTTGTAGAAATATTATATTTAAATAAGTTACTCATAAAATCACTCCTTAGATAATTATATCATGAAATACATATTTTTTAGAAGGTTATTGACATATGCCAATAAAGTAGTAAAATTAAATATATAGTAAAGAGCATATACTCATAATGGAGGTGAACTATGAAAATTTTATTACCTGTTGAAGACAAAGATTCTAAAATAATTAGTGACAATTTTGGAAGAAGTGAATATTTCTTGTTAATAGATGGAGATAATTACTTATATATATATAATGAGAACTTAAATTTATCAAATGGGGCTGGTGTTAAAGCTGCACAACTAGTCATAGATCTTGAGGTAGATGTGGTTATAGTGCCTAAATTAGGTGAGAAAGCAAGCAAATTGTTAAAGCTAGCAGATATAGACATTTATAAATCTACATCTAAAAGTCTTAATGAGAATTTAGAGTTACTTAAAGAGAATAAATTAAAGTATTTATAGGAGGTAATATGAAGATAGCTGTATTAAGTGGAAAAGGTGGTGCAGGAAAAACATTTATCTCTACAAATTTATCAAGAGTAAGTAATAACTCATATTATTTGGACTGTGATATTGAAGAACCAAATGGGCATTTATTCTTTAATAGGGAGAATATTATATATAAAAATATATATAAAAAGATTCCATCCTTTAATGAAAAAAAATGTATTAAATGTAAATCTTGTGTAGATAATTGTAATTTTAATGCCATTTCTTTTATTAATAATAGGATATATATTTTTGATGAGATGTGTCATTCTTGCGGAGCATGCATATACTTATGTGAAGAGAAGGCTCTTACTTATGAGAAAACAAATATTGGTAGGATAGAAATAGCTAAGGACAAGAACACTAATATATTATCTGGATTTTTAAATATAAAACAATCCTCTGGTGGAGAAATAATATCTTCACTAATGACAGAGGTGAAAGATTTAAATAATGTAGATATTATAATAGATGCTCCACCTGGTGTTGATTGTAATGTTATGGATAGTATTTATAAGGCAGATTACTGTATCGTTGTAGCTGAACCTACAATATTTGGTTTAGAAAATTTTAAAATGGTACATAGCCTGCTAAATTTATTTAATAAACCATTTGGAGTTATAGTTAATAAAGCATTAGAAGAAGAGAATTTAATTGAGAAATATTGCAAAGAAAAAGCTATTTATATTTATAAAACCTTCTTTTTTGATAAAGAAATATCAAATTCTATCTCAAATGGTACTCTTTTGGTTGATGATAGATACGAATATAAAGTTATATTTGAAGAAATTTTAGAAGATATCAAAAGGAGGTCATATATTGAAACAATTACTAATAATTAGTGGAAAAGGAGGAACTGGAAAAACTACTGTTGCAAATTACTTTATTAAATATAAAGGAATTAAATATTTTTGTGATTGTGATGTTGATGCACCTAATCTAAATTTATTGATAGATACTACAAATGAAATGGAAAGAGATTTCTATGCTATGGAAAAAGCTTATATTAATAATAATACGTGTACAAACTGCAATTTATGTATTGATAATTGTTCATTTAATAGTATAAGAAAAGAGAATGAAAAACTAATAGTTAATAAATATTTATGTGAGGGCTGTGGATTATGTGAAAAAATATGCCCAACTAAGAGTATTATAATGAAGAAAAATAGATCTGGAAAATTATATTTATATGATGAAGAAAAATTTATATTTTCAACAGCAAAACTAAGCATAGGCAGTGGAAATTCTGGTCTTTTAGTATCTGAAGTAAAAAAGAATTTATACAAAAAAATAAAAGAAAAAAATGAAGAAGAGCTAATAATAATAGATGGTTCTCCAGGTATTGGTTGTCCAGTAATAGCTTCTATGAATAACGTTGACTTTGCTCTAATTGTTACTGAAGCGAGTTTATCTGGAATAAGTGATTTAAAGAGAATATTATCATTAGCTGAAAAATTCTTTATTCCTGTAGGTATTTGTATAAATAAATATGATTTAAATAAATATTATACAAATCAAATAATAAAATTTGCACATGAAAAGAATCTTAAAGTATTAGGTAAGATAAGATATGATGAAGAAATTATAAAATATTTAAATGATGGAAAATCATTACTCGGAAGTAATTTAAAGGTTGAAGAGGACTTACAAAATTTATACAAAAATACGATGGAAAATATGAAAGGAGTTTTAAAATGATAATTGCAATAGCAACTGAGAAAAATCAAGTATGTGAGCATTTTGGACATTGTGAGGGTTTTACATTAGTAGAAATTCAAGAGAGTAAGGTTAAAGAACAAAAATATATAGAAAATCCTGGTCATAAGCCTGGATTTTTACCAGTTTTTTTACATGATAAAAATGTTGATACAATAATTTCTGGTGGAATGGGAAAAGGAGCTATAGATATATTCAAAGAAAAAAATATAAATGTTATAACTGGAGCAAGTGGAGATATAAATCTTCTAATAGAAGATTTTATTAATGGAAAAGTAGAATCTTCCAACTCAATATGTAACAAGCATGAACATGAAGGAAATTGTGAAAATTAATGATCTCTTAGGAGATCTTTTTTTTCACAAATTTGTTATTTGTTTGTTTAAGCTTAATGATTATGTATATAATATAAATATAGTGAAATATAATATAGGGGGGATGAGATGAAAAAGAAATTAGTAATGTTAATAGTATTATCAATTGTTTCATCTAATACATTGTATGCTAAAAGTTCCCAAGATAAGACTTGGTTTTCAGTGTATGAAGATGACATAGTTAAATACTATAATAATAGTAAAAATATGGATATTAATAAAAGAGTTACTAGAGAAGAATTTACTAAAGAAGCATTTTTAATTTATAAAAAATATAAAAAGGAAATCCCTGAAATAGGAGTAATCTTAGATGATGTAGACAACCCAGATATAATAAGTGCAGTAGCACTAGGTATTGCAAATGGAGTTGGAGAAAATAAATTTGAGCCAGATCGAGAAATTACTAGGGAAGAAGCATTTGTAATAATAAGTAATTTACTTGAAAGTTTAGACATAAAACTACCTGTGACAATGGAATTTAGAGTTTTTAAAGATAGTAATAATATTAGTGATTATGCACAAAATGCTATACAGTACTTAAATAAAATATCTATTGTAAATGGAGTCGCAAATGATACAATTAATCCTAAGGGAATATTAAATGTTAAAGAGTTAGTAGCTTTACTTTCAAGAACAGATAATATTATAAAAAATAACTATAGACCAAATGCCTAGAGGATTTTATTTTTGGGAAAACTATATAAAAAGTGAAAAGACATTTGAATTAAAGCTTAACTCATATATTTTAACATTTGCCGAGGTTAATCAAAAATCATGTAATGTTTATAGCGAGTGCATATCATTTCCAAGACTCATGGATGTTTTAGAATTTATAGAATATATTATTATTCCATCCAGTTTTATTTCTAGAATAATGGGAGAAAGAGAAGGATTTATATTGCTTGATTGCTTAGATAGAGAAAGTACTTTTAGAATTTGTGAACAATATTCTGGAAGAAAATATAGAAAACTAGTTGATAGTTTAGATTACTTCTACTCTAACATAGATAGGTTGAAATGTGATTTTTCAGTCAGAGATTTAGATAATTTATTAGATGAGTTTAATGAGTTGTTTAGTTATAAAAATATAGTTTTTGCAAGGGTTAATTTTTATAGGAATATTCAAATCTTGGGAAATACTTTAATAAGAGAGTATGATGATATAGATCTTATAAATTTATTAGAAGAAGACTTAGAACTTAATATTGATGATATAAAACGAATGTTTAATGATTTGGATAATAATCCCTTAATGTTAAAAAATATTAAAACATATTTGAATAAAAAATATTTATTCATTTAAATATATTACAAGGAGTGATTGAATGTTTAATGAAAAAGAATTAGCAGAAGACTTAATTAGTTTCATAGATAATAGCCCTACGGCTTTTCATGCTGTAGATTTAACTAGAGAACTATTATTAGAAAATGATTTTGAAGAACTATTTTTAGAAGATAAGTGGGAATTAGAAAAAGGTGGAAAATATTTCACTATAAAAAATTATTCAGCTTTAGTAGCTTTTAAAATAGGACAAAATGAATTAGAAGAGGAAGGTTTTAGATTAGTTGGAGCACATACTGATTCTCCTGGGTTTAAGATAAAACCAAATCCTGAAATGCTAGTAAATAATAGTTATTTAAAGCTTAATACGGAAGTTTATGGTGGACCTATCTTATCATCATGGTTTGATAGACCACTATCATTAGCAGGAAAGGTTAGTTTAGAGGGTGATCATCCATTAGATCCAGATGAATTTTTAATAGATTTTGAGAAACCTTTAATGATTATTCCAAATCTAGCTATTCATATGAATAGAGAAGTAAATAGTGGATTTGAATACAATGCTCAAAAACATACACTTCCATTAGTTGCGATGGTTAATGAAGAGTTTGAAAAAGAAAACTTTCTTTTAAATTTAATTGCTGATGAACTTGAAGTAGAAATAGATAGAATATTGGATTTTGAGTTATATTTATATGCAACTGAAAAAGGTCAACTAATAGGCTTAAATGAGGAATTTATTTCTGTTGGAAAATTAGATAATCTAGGTATGGTTCATGCAGGAATAAATGGACTTATAGATTCTCAAGGAACAGATGCAACTAATGTATTAATCGCATTTGATAACGAAGAAGTAGGAAGCACTACTAAACAAGGTGCTGCTAGTCCTATGGTTAAAAATATTTTAAAAAGAATATCCTTAAGCTTAGGTAAAGATGAGGAAGAGTTTTTAAGAGCTCTAGAAAGATCATTTATAATCTCAGCTGATCAAGCTCATGCAATTCATCCTAACTTTACAGAAAAAGCAGATCCTACTAATCAGCCTGTTATTAATGCTGGACCAGTAATAAAGATGGCAGCTAATCAAGCTTACACTACAGACAGTACTTCAGGTGCTATATATGAATATATATGTAGACTTGCAAAAGTTCCAGTACAAAGATTTACTAATAGATCTGATGCAAGAGGTGGTTCAACTATAGGACCTATATCATCTACACAGCTTAATATATCATCTGTTGATATAGGCAATGCACTACTTGGAATGCATTCAGTAAGAGAACTTGGTGGAGTTAAAGATCAGTATTATGTATATCAATCATTTATAGAATTTTTTGACTTATAAACAAAATGGTGTAGAGATAAATCTCTACACCATTGTTCATTAATTAGATAGTTTATACTAATTTATATTCTTATTTATATATACAAATTACGAGAAGTGAGTATATGCTTATAACTGTTGAAATTTACATGATTCTATAAAAAAGAACGAATAGTAGAAATTATACTTTTTTGTTAAATATTATTTCTCTATAAAAAGAAGTTACATATTATTATATTTGTGTTATAATCTTTACTGTAGCAAAAAAAGGAGGTAGTTATGGAAAATAATATAAAAGCAAAAAATCCTATGGGATATGAGGATATTTTGAAGCTAATTATTAAAATGTCACTTCCAGCCATGTTATCAATGCTTATTCAAGCAATGTATAACATAACTGACTCATACTTTGTTGCAAAGTTAAGTGAAAAAGCATTTAGAGCAACATCTTTATCATATCCAATTCAAATTATTATAGTAGCATTTGGTGTAGGTACAGGGGTAGGTATAAACTCATTTATATCAAGATCTCTAGGTGCGGACCAAGAAGAAAGAGCTAATCAAGGTGCAATGCATGGACTAATACTTATAATATTATCGTGGTTAATTTTCTTATTATTTAGATTTACACTTCTAGAAAGCTTTTTTGATTATTTTACTCAAGAACCAGATGTAAAACAAATGGGTATGGAGTATCTAGGCATAGTAAGTATGCTATCAATTTTTAGTTTAACTCAAGTAACAATAGAAAAAACCATACAAGGAACGGGTAATATGTTAGCTCCTATGATTATTCAACTAGTTGGTGCTATAACAAATATTATACTTGACCCAATAATGATTTTTGGGTTGTTTGGATTTCCTGCTTTAGGTATTAGAGGTGCAGCTATTGCAACTATAATAGGTCAAGCAGTTGGTGCTAGTTTAGGTTTATATATGCTACTTGGAAAAAAGACAATAATAGAGATAGATTTTTCTAAATTTAAATTTTCTTTAGATATCATAAAAGATATTTATAAAGTTGGTTTCCCAAGTATATTAATGCAATCAGTAACAGCACTAGTTACGACTGTAATGAATTTGATTATTATTACACATTCAGAACTTGCAGTATCCGTATTAGGAATTTATTTAAAACTTGAGTCATTTGTATTTATGCCTGTATTCGGTTTAAGCCAAGGGGTTCTTCCTATTATAGGATATAATTATGGTGCAAGAAATAAAGATAGGATTACAAAAGCCCATAAATATGGGGTAATAATTGCAATATCAATAATGTGTATAGGAATATTTATATTCCAAGTTTTCCCAGCACAATTAATTTCTATATTTGATGGAACAAATCAAATGGTTGATATGGGGGTATATACTTTAAGAATAATTTCTTTAGGTTATATATTTGCAGGAATAGGTATTATAAACTCAACTTATTTCCAAGCTTTAGGTTTAGGTAAATTTAGTTTACTTATAACAGCATTAAGGCAGATAATCGTAATATTACCACTTGCATACTTTATGTCACAATTTGGACTAAATTATGTATGGATAGCTTATCCTGTTGCAGAATTAGTTGGGGTTACAACATCAATAATAATACAAAGAAAAGTTAAGAAAAATTATATAGATATAATTTAATAATAAAATAAATATTTTGCTATAAATAAAACTGAGACTATGTCTCAGTTTTTTCTATGTTTAAAAAATATCTTTCTTTTTTTATTTTTAAAATAGGGTATAATTA
>CAYPYI010000033.1:0-1463 GCA_964415085.1 uncultured Tissierellaceae bacterium | reverse complement strand
ATTGAAAATCCAGCTAATATGGAAATTTTTGCACAAGTTCCAAGATGTAATGAGGAAGATGTAAATAAAGCTATTAAGGCAGCTAAGGATTCTTTTTTACCATGGCAAGAGATTTCACTTGAAGAAAGAATAGAAATGATGGAAAGATTTATAAAAAATCTTTATGAAAATACAGAAGAAATATCAAAAGCTATTCATTTAGAGTTAGGTTGTAGTGTTGAATTTGCAAAAAATGCACACTTTTTACCTTATTTAGAAGATGTTGAGAATTTCATAGATGAGATTAAACATATGAACTTTATAGAAGATTATGAGAAGTTTAGAGTAGTAAAAGAGCCTATTGGAGTTGTGGGAGCGTTAACACCATGGAATTACCCATTTGGACAAATAACAAAGAAAATAGCACCAGCATTATTAGCAGGAAATACTGTTGTATTAAAACCTAGTCAAATAACTCCTATTTCAGCTTACTATATAGCGGATGCTATAGATAAATCAGGTTTTTTAGATGGTGTATTTAATATGATTCCAGGAGCAGGAAAAGAAGTTGGAGATATAATAGCAAGACACAAAGATGTTGATATGATATCATTTACAGGTTCTACACAAGGTGGTATAGAAGTATCACAAAAGGCATTGGGAACTGTAAAAAAATTAGGACTGGAATTAGGTGGCAAATCAGCTTCAGTAGTTTTGGAAGGAGCAGATTTAGATAAGGTTATGTTTATAAACTTAAATAGTATATTTTTAAATACTGGACAATCATGCAGTGGACTTTCAAGATTAATAGCTCCTAGAAGTATGAAAAAAGAGTTAGAAGAGAGATTATTTTTAGAGAGTAAGAAATACACATATGGTGATCCAAGTGATGAAAAGAATTTATTAGGACCACTAGCAACTAGAAAACAATTTGATAAAGTTAAATATTATATTGAAAAGGGAATTGAAGAAGGGGCAGAATTATTGTTAGGAGAAGTACCACAACTATCAGAAGGATACTTTGTAGGGCCAACAATATTTACGGAAGTAAGAAATGATATGACAATAGCTCAAGATGAAATATTTGGACCAGTTTTATCAGTTATTTATTATGATACAGTTGAGGAAGCTATAGAAATAGCTAATGATAGTAAATATGGTCTATCGGGAGCTGTATTTGGACCTGAAAAGTTAGCAAATGAAGTAGCAGGTAAAATGAGAACAGGAATGGTAATAATAAATGGAGGATTAAGGACTCATGCTGCACCTTTTGGTGGTTATAAACAGTCAGGACTTGGGCGTGAAGGTGGAAAATGGGGTATAGATGAATTTTTAGAGATTAAAACTTTATTTTAAAAAACTTGACAAAATTAAAAAAAAGTATTAGAATTACTAACTAAGCAAAAGAAATAGGAAAAATTATCTTGAAAATAATATTTGACAATAATATTTTTTTAGTATAAGATTAGATAAAATTAAAAGAA
>CAYPYI010000032.1:11276-16236 GCA_964415085.1 uncultured Tissierellaceae bacterium | reverse complement strand
TACACGAACTTAATTGTTTAGATTAGGTGTCGCACTTTTTGTTGCAATTCAGCATAACTAATAGAAAAAAGGAGGATATAATAATATGATAGTAATGAATTATTTAATAATTATAATAATTTTTGCAATTTTAGCTAAAGTATTCCTAGCAAGTTGGGTATATCTTGATGCAAAATCAAATGATAATAATCCAGTAATATGGCTTATTTTAATTTTATTTTTATCTTCTCCAATAATATTTCTTGTATACATTTTTGCTAGTAAAAAAACTAGGCAAAATAAATGTATGTATTGCGGCAATACTCAAAATTATGAATATAAATATTGTGGCAACTGTGGACAAATTATAGAAGAAGATGACAGTAATTATAAAACACAATCAAAAAATAATATACTTTTATATCTAGGGATAATATTTTTAACCATAACAATACTAGTTGGATTTATTTTTATTATTAATACTAATACAATTAATTTTGAAAACATGCCAGTTAGTTTAATTAGTATAAAGAGTAAATATTCAAATAAGTGGAATGAAAGCTTTAAATATAAGAATGGGAATTTTAACAATACTTTTAAGATTAAAGATAATAATTATATAGATATAAATTTGGATATAGACGATGGAGATTTTTATGGAGAGTTAAAATATGAAGATAAGGTTATAGATACATTCGATTCTAAAAAGAAGAAAAAAATCCAAGAAACTATAGATATATCTAAATATAAGAATAAAAATATTAAACTAAATTTGAATTTTGAGAAAGCTAGTGGAAAAATTAAAGTGGAAATTAGAAAATAGCAAAATACTTCTAAATTAGTAATATATAGATTGTAAATTGTTCTAAAGATTGATATAATATTATCGTATATATTATTAAAATATTAGGAGGAAGAGAAATGACTGAAATTAAAAAAATGTCCAGAAAAGATTTTATGAAAACTGCGACTAAGTCAGTAGCTGGAGTTGCTGTAATGGGAACTTTAGGTGGAGCTTTAACTGGATGTTCTAGTAATGAAGCAAACGCTTCAGAAGCAGCACCATATCCATACGAATATAAAAAGTTGGATCCAGATGTAGCAAGAGAAAGAGCATATAATGCATATTTTGACAAAGGTGGCTGAGGTGTTGGTGTTGCTGAAGGGTTCTTCGGCGCTTTAGGAGACGAATATGGTTATCCATTTAACCAAGTTCCACCAGAAGCTTTCACATTAGCTTCATCAGGATATCAACAAGGAGAACTTTGTGGATGTCTAGGAGTAGCAGCAGTAGCCATAGGTATGGTAACTGATCAAGATACTTCTAAAAAAATAGTAAGACAATTATTTGATTGGTATAAGGATGCAGAATTCCCAATGTATCAACCAGAAGGATTAAACTTAAAAACTACAGTAGCTGAATCAGCTTTATGTAATGATTCAGTAGGAAAATACATGGAAGAAGAAGGCGTAGCTTACGGAGACCATGAAAGAAAAGCAAGATGTGCTGGAGTAACAGCAGATGTTGTAGGAAAAACTGTAGAAATTTTAAATGAAATTTTATTATAATACATGTAATTAAGGAGACATTAATATGTCTCCTTTTTTTATCCGCTAATTTAAAATATACGTGATTATAAATTAGTGAATTAAAAAAGTGAGATATAAGATAGTTATGACATTCATTTTTAAATGGTAAGCTTAATATAAAAATCTTACATAAAAAAACAGTAGAAAAATGATTTATATCAATATTTTATAGAAGAAAAACAATTATTTTATAGAGCCTATTAACATTTTTCTTTTTAATAAAAGAATATTAAAAGAAAATGTAATTAATAATTAAGAATATATAAATATTATATAAATAATATTTTGATAATATATCATAAAGGAGAGATATATTATGAGAAAAAGTAAGGTAGATATTATTAATATATTGATAGTAGTACTAATAATTATAGTAGCAATATTTATGGTTATTAGTATATTAAATAAAGATATAAAAGATGAAGAGTTAATAGAATCTATAATAAATAAATCTTATTCAGGTGACTATGAAATAATAAGTATAGAGATAGATTCTATAGATAAAAGTAAAGAAAACTATTTAGTTAAAATTAAAAAGAAACTAAATTATACAGATTCTTTGCAGGTACCTTTTGTTAAGGGAATGGAATCAGAATATAAAAAAAATTATAGAAATAATAAAGATGCAGAACAAATAGTTTCTAATATCAAAGATGAAATAGATGATATGATTAAACATGAATCATTAGAGTACCTAGAAGTAGAGGAAAAAGATGGTATATATTACGCTTTTGTAAAGGGGGAAAAAATTCCACTTGAACATATTAATGCATATAATAGAATTTCTAGTGAAGAAGATGGAAAAAATTATTTGATAAAGATAATTAATAATGAAAAGTAGCAATATGCTACTTTTTATTTTACCTAAAAAAATATTGGGTACATATATAATATGATTAAACAAACAAAACTAGGAGAGAAATGATGAAAGTATTAACAGTAGGTTGGATAAGTATATTTTTAGTAATAATAGTTATGAATATTTATGTATGGAATAGATACTGGATGATACCATTTGAAACAAGTAAGATTTTTAAAACAAATATATACTTGATAGTTCATCTTAGTTTAACTATATTGAGTTTATATTATTTTTATTTATTTTTTACAGGTAAAACAGAAAGTAAAAAGGCAGATTTTTTATCTAAAATTGCTGGATTTTATTTAACTTTCTTACATTATTCAGTATTAATGTATTTAGTTCATGATTTAGTAAAGTTTTCAAGTAGATTTATTAATTATTCTGAATCATTTAGATATTTTAGTCATAGATTATTTTTTGGTGGATTTGTTATATTTTTTATAGCATTTATAATTTCTATTTATAGCTTGACTAATGCTAAAAGTATAAAAATCACTAATTATGAAGTTGATTTAGAAAAAAAAGGATCTAGTCTAGATAAACTTAATATTGTTTATATTTCAGATGCGCATATAGGTGTTATTGTAAGAAAAGACAATATTCCTGAACTTATTGAAAAAATAAATAAATTAAATCCAGATATATTGTTCTTAGGAGGGGACTTCTTTGATGAAGGTACTAAAAATGAGACTAAGGCTTACTTTGCGAAAGAGATAAATAATGTTAAAACTAAATATGGTATTTATTATGTAGAAGGTAATCATGAATATAAAAGTGATAAGTGTATAATAGAAGAGGAAATATCTTATTTTAAGAATGAAAATATAATTGTTTTACAAGATGAAATTTATGAAACAGATGATTTTATTATAATTGGTAGAAAAGATAGATATGGAGATAATAAAAAGCTGAAAGAAATTATAAATAATAAAATATTAAATAAGCCTGTAATATTATTAGATCATAGACCAGGATTTAAAGAAAGTTCAGAAAATAAAGATATAGATATTCAAATATCAGGACACACTCATAATGGCCAATTTTTTCCTTTAAGTATATTTGATATACTTTTTTCTAGTCTAAAAAAAGAATATAATTATGGTTATAGAAAGATTGACAATTTAAACCTAATTGTATCCTCTGGAATAGGAAATTGGGGCATACCTTCTAGAATTGGAAGTAAAAGAGAGATTGTAAATATTATAGTGAACTTTTATTAAGGAGGATGTAGTTGAAATATAAAAATCCTTATTATAAAAAAATAAAAAATAGCCGTAATCTTACTGTATTATGTGGATACTGTAAGAGTGAGTTATGTAATTATCAAAAAATAGGTAAAGGTAATTTAATTAATATGTATGTTGAGAGAATAGTTAATATGAACTTTAACTTAGAGTCTAAAGGATTAAGGTGTCCTTATTGTGAAGAGCTAATAGCTATTAGAAAGTTTAATAATAATAGAAGTAAAGATTCATTTAAAATGATAAGAGGTACTTATAATTTAAAAGAAGAATAGGAGATGATTTTTGTGTTAAAAGATTTTAATGAATTATTGGAATTAGCAAAGAAAAATGGACCAAAGAAATTGTCAGTTGCAATGGCTGCAGATAAAGATGTTCTTTTAGCAGTAAAGAATGCAGAAAGTTTAGGCTTAGTAAATCCTATATTAATAGGTGATAAAAAAGACATAGAAGAAATTGCAAAGAGTATAGACTATAATTTAAATAATTCAGAAATTATTAATGAGACTGATAATGTAGAAGGAAGTAAGAAGGCTGTTGAATTAGTAAGTAGTGGTAAGGCGGATATATTAATGAAAGGTTTTGTTGATACGCCAATAATAATGAGACAGGTTTTGAATAAGGAGTATGGCTTAAGAACGGAAAATATAATAAGTCATTTAGTAGCAATAGATGTAGACACATATCATAAAATATTCTTAGTAACAGATGCTGCTATGAATATTAGTCCTGATGTTGAAAGTAAGATAAAGATTATGAAAAATGCAGTTGAAGTTTCAAAAAAATTAGGTGTAGAAAAACCAAAAGTAGGTGTAGTTGCAGCTAATGAAAAAGTATCTGACAAAATGATAGCTACTGTAGAAGCAAAAGAAATAAAAGATAGATTTGAAAATCAGGATGAATTTTTAGTAGAGGGTCCATTTGCATTAGATAATGCTATTTCTAAAGAAGCAGCAAAACATAAAAAAATAGAAAGTGATGTTGCAGGAGATGTAGATATTATCCTTGTACCAGATATAGAAGCTGGGAATATATTATATAAATCACTTACTTTCTTAGCTGGTGCAAATAGTGCAGGTATGATTGTTGGTGCAAAGGCTCCTATAGTACTAACTTCAAGAGCGGACTCTGATAAAGCAAAATTAAATTCAATTGCTTTGGCAGTATTACTGGCTTAGGTAAACAGTATGGATAAAAGTAAATCAAGAATAGGGATATTGGTAGAATATTTATTTTTATTAATATATTTATATTTTGGAGCAAAAATATTAATGAAGAATTCTACAAA
>CAYPYI010000032.1:0-11176 GCA_964415085.1 uncultured Tissierellaceae bacterium | reverse complement strand
TATTTATAATATATGTGTTTTTATTATTTTTTAAAAAATATAATAATCAGGATAATTTTTTAAATTGGATATTCTTTTTATTATGTACAGGAGTTAGTGAAGAAATAATATTTAGAGGTTACTTTTATGAAAGACTGAAAAAAATAGAAACTCTAAAAATGGCAAAGTTAGTTAATGGAGTTTTATTTGCATTTATGCACTTACCGCCTCAAATTGTAATAAGAGGTTTAGATTTTGCTGGTATGTTTAAGTATATGAATGGTAGAATATTTAGTTTTATAGGTATTAGTATTTTTTACTGCATTTTAAAAGATAAGTATAAAACAATATATATACCTATATTACTTCATAGTATATTTAACTATATATAATGAATGATTGGAGAATTTAGATGGAAGATAGAAATATGCAAGTTGAATTTAATGAAGAGATAGAGAATATTTTAAATAATTATGGAAAGAAAAGTCAAGATGGGGTAAAAGAGGCTTTAAGGTATACACAAGAAGTTTTTAAATGTGTATCAAAACAACATCAAAAGCAAATTGCAGATTTATTTGATGTTGATATAAAAATAATAACAACTTTAATGAAGCTAACTCCAAGCCTAAAGGATTCTATAGTAGAACATGAGGTAATATGTTGTACAGGTAGAAGGTGTGCAAGTAATGGATCTGTAGAAGTTATAAAGGCTGTAAAAAAATCACTAGGATTAGATTTTAATGAAACTAGTGTAGATGGGAAAGTCAGATTAACTAGTCAAAACTGTTTTAAAAAATGTAATATGGGACCAAATATAATGATAGATGGAGAGTTTTATCATTATATGAATAAGGATAAAGTTATAGAAGTTTTAAATAAGGAAGTTTTAAAAAAATAAAATCATTAAGCCAATTGGCTTAATGATTTTTTTAATCATCTACATAGATTTTATTATCTAACCACTTTCTTTTATAGTATCTTGTAAAAACAATTGTAAATCTAAAGAACAGGTCAAGCAGCATTCCCAACCAAGCTCCTCTAAGTCCTAATCCAAAAACATTTATAAATATATAAGCTGATATTAGCCTTACAATCCACATACCTCCTAGGGCAGCATAAAGAGGAACTTTTGTATCCCCTGCACCTCTTAAAACACCTGTTAGTACAATGGTTGCATTAAAAAGAGGCTGGATAAATGCAATAACCCTAAGAGCGCCAACACCTTCATTTATAACATTTATATCATCGGAAAATAAACCCATTAATTGTTTTGGAAAAATAAATAATAAACTACCACTAATAAGCCCTGCTAAAAGAGATAAACGGAAACATATTTTTCCAAATGTTTCTGCATCTTCTTTTTTACCTGCACCAAGAGCCCTACCTACTAGAGTAGTAGCAGCTACTGAAAATCCTGCAGCAGGCATATAAGATAAAGATTCAGCAGTAGTTGCAAGGTGATGGGCTGCTATTTGAATAGTACCTAAAGTGGATATTATCTTTTGGAATAAGACTTGTCCAAAGTTAGTTACTAAGTCTTGTCCAGTAGCTGGAGCACCCGTATTAAATATATGTTTAAGTAATTTTTTATCAAAATTAAACATATCCTTAATATTTAGATGGATAATTTGAGATCCATTAAATAATAGATATACCATAATAATCCCGCCTAAACTGTTAGAAATACTAGTAGATATGGCAGCACCTTTAACCCCAAGACCTGCTCCATATATAAATACTTCCTTATTAATAATAGGAATAGTAATAAATCTAGATTTGTATATTAGCAAAAAATTACCTAATATATTTAAAATATTAATGAAAAATGCAACTATCATTGGAACTTTAGTATTACCGATTCCACGAAGTATGCTAGATGCAATTCTACCTAAAAACATAGGAATAATTGCTAGAGTCCATATTCTTAGGTATGTAACAGCATCAGGTAAGATAACACTTTCAGCACCTAACCATTTTGGAATATTAGGAGTTAAGAAAAATACAATTATAAATATAAGAATAAAAGATATAAGACCACTTGATAATCCATTAATAGCAGCTCTTTTAGTTCTTGAATGATTATTTGCTCCAATACTTTGAGCAACTTGTACAGTAGTACCAACAGAAAATAAAGTAGCAAAAGCCATTAAAAACCAGGTAACAGTTGAATTTATACCTACTGCAGCAGTAGCAACAGTTCCAAGAGTAGCAACCATCATAGTATCAGCAAAACCAACTATAACATTAGCTATATGCTCAACAATACTAGGAATAGCAACCTTAAAAGTATCTTTTAAGTAATCTTTTGTAGTCATCGCCATATATACACCATCCTTTTTTATCATGTAAATATATTATATCACAACAAAAAAACTTTATGATTCATTTAAAATATAAAAATTTATATTGAAATAAATTTAAAAAAGAATATAATTTATAATCTAGGGTAGAATATAAGTATAATTAAATTTTAGTTTTAGATATTTTTTTACGAAAAAATAGATGCAAATGATTTGCATTTGTAATAGGAGGATAATATGAAAAATAAATTAATAAAAGTACTAGCTTTAATATTATTAAGTTTAGTAGTAATAATATTATTAATAGGCTGTAATAAAAAAGAAGAGATAGAAATTAATGATGATGAGATAAAGGTAGTAACAACTCTTTTTCCACAATATGATTTTTCAAAAGAGTTATTAAAAGAGCATGCAAAAACAACAATTCTATTACCACCAGGAGTAGAAGCTCATTCTTATGATCCAACACCTAAGGATATAGTTGAAATAAACAATAGTGATATTTTCATATATACTGGTGATGAGATGGAACCATGGGTAAAGAAAATAATAAATAATATAGACACAGAAAAGGTAAAGGTTATAGATATTAGCAAGGGAATTGAATTAATAGAGGGTGAAGAAAGTAGTGAAGATCATGGACATAGTCATGAAAAAGATCCGCATTTTTGGACAAGTCCTAAAATTGCTAAAAAAGTTGTAACTAATTTATCAGAAGAATTTATAAAATTAGTTCCTGAATATAAAGAAGATATAGAGATAAATAAAGAAGAATATATAACAAGACTTGAAAAATTAGATAATGATATAAGAGAAGATTTAGAAAAAGTTGAAAGTAGAACAATTATTTATGCAGGTCACTTTGCTTTAGGATATTTTGCTGAAGAATATAATCTTGAATATATAACTCCTTATGAAGGCTTTTCACCAAATGCAGAACCTTCACCTAAGAATATCTCTAATTTAATAGAGATAATGAATCAAAGTAAAGTGAAGTCAATTTTTTATGAAGAGCTAATAGAGCCTAAAGTTGCTAGAATAATATCAGAGCAAACAGGAGCAAATATGTATTTATTACATGGAGCTCATAATATATCAAAAGATGAATTAGATTCGAATGTAGGATATATAGATATAATGTATAATAATTTAGAAAATTTGAAATTGGGGTTAGGTTATCATGAATAAAATACTAGAAGTTAAAAATCTTAATTTCAGCTATAAAGATCAAAAAATATTGAGGGATATTTCTTTTGAAGTAGAAGATCAAGATTATATAGCTATAATAGGTCCAAATGGTTCAGGTAAGACAACTTTAATAAAACTATTAGTAGGTTTACTTGAATCAAAAGATAATAGTATAAGATATAATACTAAGAATAAAGACATAAATATTGGATATGTGCCTCAAAAAATAGTTAAGGCTGATAATTTATTTCCGGCTAGTGTAGAAGAAATAATACTAACGGGACTTTTATATGAGAAGAGTTTTTTTAAGTTTTATACAAAAGAGGACTATAAAAGAGTAGATGAAATTTTAAACAAGCTTAACTCCTCAGACTTAAAGAATAAGAAAATAGGTAGCTTATCAGGAGGACAGCAACAAAGAGTATTATTAGCAAGAGCAATGATAAAAAATCCGGAAATCCTTATATTAGATGAACCTACAAGTGCACTAGATCCTACTATGACAGAGGAGTTTTATAAAATTTGTAAGGAGTTAAATAATCAAGGAGTAACAATAATACTTATATCGCATGATATAAAGTCTGTTGAAAAATATGTAAATAAAGTCTTATATTTAAAAAATGAAATATTATTCTTTGGAGAATATGAAGAATTCAAACATTCCAAAGAATTAATTAGTTATTTAGGTTTTGATATTAATTAGAGGTGATTATGTGAGTCAAGTTATAAATTCAATTATAGAAGCTTTGGGATATGACTTTATCTTAAGAGCAATTTTTGTAGGATCATTAATAGCAGTTTCTTGTTCATTTTTGGGTATTTTTCTAGTGCTTAATAAATACTCAATGATAGGAGATGGGCTAGCACATGTAAGTTTTGCAACAGTAGCAATAGCTGTACTTTTGAATCAATCTACTTTACTGGTATCAATTCCATTGGTTATATTAGCATCATTTTTAATATTAAAATTAAATGAAAGAGCGGATTTGCATGGAGACTCAGCAATAGCCTTAATATCATCATTATCTGTTGCTATAGGAGTAATTATCACAAGTGTATCAAAAGGATTTAATGTAGACTTATATTCCTATTTATTTGGTAGTATACTAGTAATAGGAAAGATGGATGTAATTTTATCTATTATATTATCTATAACTGTAATCTTAGCAACTGTATTTTTTTATAATAGTTTATTTGCAGTAACTTATGATAAAGAGTTTGCAAAAGTAAATGGTTTAGATGCTAAAAAATTAAATTATATTATTTTAATATTAACATCAGTAACTGTTGTATTAGGGATAAGAGTAGTAGGAACTATGTTAATTTCTAGCATGATAATATTTCCTACTGTTAGTGCCTTACAGGTATCAAAGGGATTTAAAAGTACTATACTAATTTCTACAATAATATCAATAATATCTGTAATAATAGGTACATTAAGTTCATACCTATTTAATATTCCAACTGGAGCAAGTATAGTGGTTGTAAATTCTATTTTCTTTATCATAACATTTTTAATTGGAAGAAAATTTTAAGGAGGTAATTATTTGATAAGTAATAAAGAGCTGTTTAACGAAAATGATATTAAGTTTACAAATCAAAGAAATATTATATATAATATACTAAAATCCTATAAAGAGCCTGTATCGGCCGAAGAAATATTTCTAGAAAGTAAGAATATAGATGATAAAATATCATTTTCAACGATATACAGAACTCTAAATGTTTTTATAAAAAAAGATTTAGTTTTAAAATATAATTTAATCGATGAAAATATATCTGTTTATGAAGTAGCTAGTAAGATAGATCATAAACATTATATAAAATGTTTAAAATGTGAAAAGATGGTTGAAATACAATCTTGTCCTATTAAAATATTTGAAGAACATTTAGTTGAGAATACAGGTTTTGAGATAACAGATCATAAGTTTGAACTTTATGGATATTGTCCAGACTGCAAAAAATAAAGCTATTTCCTATTAAATATAATAGGGATAGCTTTATTTTATATAGTTATTTATTAAACTAGAAAGTTGCTTCCAATTTTCTATAAACTTATCATTTGATCCATCAATTAATAAAACTACACCAAGCCCATTAAATGTAGCCATTATAAGAGATGCTAAAGTATCTACTTCGTGAGTAGTTATATCTTTTACTTTATAATATTTAATAGCTTCAATTAGTACATTATACAAATCATCAAAAACTACAGTCCTTAAATCCTTTAAAAAATCTTTTAAATACATTGTTTGATGTGCAAACGACATTATAACTTTTAAATATATAACTTTATCAGGATGGTTAATTAAGTTCATTATAGATACATTTAAATAATCATCTATAGAATCATATTCAGAATAATTATCCTTTAGAATTGGTGATAGTTCATCTATACTTTTTAGTAATGATTTAAGTAATAAATCATTGATATTTTCAAAGTGATAGAAGATAATACTTTTATTAAAATTGCCTGATTTACTAATATTACCTGCAGTAGCATTATGTATTCCATTAAGAGCGATTATTTCAATTGTAGAATAAATAATTTTATTTTTGGTATCCATTGATTCAATATTAATATTATTCATATAGCACCCCCTTTTATTATTATAACAATAGTATAATACATATTGACCGGTCGGTCAATATATGGTAATCTTGTATTAACTTGATAGTAATGAGAGGAGAACGCATGAATAGATTTGGAATAGTATCAGATTCATCAAACGATTTAGAATTAGAGTATTTAGAAAAACATGATATAAAGAATGTATCATTTTATGTAAGATTAGGTGATGACAATTATTTAAAAGATGAGGTAGATATAACAAGAAGGCAGTTATATGACTATTTAGCTGAAAACCCAGAAATCTTCCCAAAAACAAGTTTACCATCAGTAGAAAATTTTATTTCAGCAATTAGAGAAAATTTGGATAATGGGAAAGATGTTATATGTTTTACAGTTTCAAGCACATTAAGTGGATCATTTCAAAGTGCTAAAGTGGCAGTAGAACTATTAAAAGAAGAATACCCAGATAGAAAGATATATCTAGTTGATGCACAATCAGCATCATTGGGTGTTGGATTATTAATAAAAAGAGCAGTTTCTCTAAGAGAAGAAAATATGGATATAGATGAAGTTTATAAAAAAGTATTAGAAATATCTGATGAGACAGAAATTAATATATTGCTAGATACTCTATCTTATTTAGAACAAGGTGGAAGAATTAGTAGAACTGGAGCTTTTGCAGGTAAATTACTAAAAATTAAACCAATCGCTTCTTTTAAAAATAATACTTTAAATTTAGAAAAAGCTGTAAGAGGCACAAAAAAAGCACTGCAAGTATCATTAGAATTACTTCATAATACTATACATGATAAACTAGATCTATATGATATATTTGTTATACATGGAGATAATGAAAAATTAGCTAATCAAGCAAAAGAAGAAATAGAAACTAAATATAATATAAAATTGGCAGAGGAGATAACATTAGTATCATCTGCTGTAATAGCACATATAGGACCTGGGGCAATTGGAGTAGGTTGTATAAGAAAGCTATAAGTCTTAAGTTTACTTAAGACTTTTTTTTATTAAATCATCAACTTTAATATTTAAAGCATGTGCAATAGAAACAACTTTTATAAATGAAGGATTATTTTTATCTTCTCTTTCTAATTCTTCTAAATAGGATTTTGAAATTTTAGTTTTGTTAGATAAATCCATAGTAGTATATCCTTTTAATATTCTTATTTCTCTAAGTTTTTTTCCGTTAAACATAAAAACATCTCCTTTAATAAAATATAATATAGATATGGTAAAAAGATTTAAAAGATATATGAAAACAATGTAAATATAAAAGTTTGAAGTTTAAAGAAAAATTTTTACATAGATTTTTAAATTTAGGGTATGTCTATTAATAGGTAAATTAAATAAAAAGGAGGGAAGACACTACAAATATTATTTAGAACTTAAATATATACTTAGTAGTGGAGCATATGAATCCATTAAATAATTTGAAAAATTTAAAAGAGGATATAAGTTTAGGAGAAGTTAAAAATGCTGAGTTTTTAGAGAAAAGATATAAGGAGATAATAAACTTAGTTTGGGAGAATATTACAAATGAGTATAGTGCAAATCTTTCTGATGTATACAAGGTAAATAGTTATTTAATAAAAGAAGTAATTAATATACACAAAAAAGAGTACAGTAAAATAAATGAGGGATTAATTTCTGAATATATAAATATTAATGAGATAAAATCTCAGATAGAAGATTCTAAAAGATCTAGAAAAATATATTTGTTTAATAAAAAAAATGAATATTATTTAATTGGGGATATTCACTCAGATAGTATAAGCATACATAACATCTTAAATAAAGTAGAATTTTTTAATAAAATAGTAGAAAATAAAGATTTGAAGTTAATTTTTATGGGGGACTATGTAGATAGAGGAAAAGAACATTTGAAAACGCTTCAAAACATATTAATGTTAAAGTATTTATTTCCTAATAATATTTTTTTATTAAGAGGAAATCATGATGGTGGTGAATATTCTAATAATGAAGTAAAAATGTGGGTAAAAAAATCTAATAAAACAAAGCCCAGAGATTGGTTTTTAATTTACCTTAAAGATTTAACTGAAATGAATATATCTTTATCCAAGAGTATTATAAGAGAATTTTTAGAATTTTTTGATAGTTTGGCATATATAGCATTTGTATTAGGTGAAAATTTAAATTACATGATATGTCATGGTGGTATACCGAGATATTCAGAAGGAAAAAATAACTATTATGATTACCTATCATCAATTAAAGATTTAACAAATTTAGAAATAAAAGATAATCTAAACAAGAGTATAGTTCATAATATTATATGGAGTGATCCATTAGATGGAGAATCAGATGATTTAAATAAGGATAATGGAAGATTTAAATTTAATGAAAGTCACTACGAAGAATTTAAAGATTTAATAGGTTTTGATTACTTTATAAGAGGACATCAAGTAAAAGAAAGTGGATATGGATATAATTTTGATAATAGTTTTATCACAATATTCTCTAGTGGTAAATTATTAAAAAATGGTATAAATATAAATGATGAAACAGCTTATAAAAAAGTAAGTCCTACTATTCTAAAAATAGATGAATCTGGGAAAAATTATATAATAGATTTAAATAAAAATATTAATATATAAGTGTTAAACTTTAAAAGTAGATAGATTATTAAAATTTTCTATCTACTTTTAAATTATATGAATCTAATAATATTTTATATTTTATTTACACAATCAATTATTATATCTAATGATTTAATAAGATCATTATTAGACAACCCTGCAAATCCTATTAGTAATTTAATATTATCGTAATAATTATCTTCGTAATATGATGATAATGATTCAACATAAACTTTCTTCTCCTTAATGTTTCTAATTAATTTATCTTCACTACAATCTTTATTAATTTCAAGTATAAAATGTAGACCAGCTTCTGAGCCCAAAATCTTAAAAATTTTATTTTTATCATTTTTTATAATATGACTTGTAGCTATCTCTCGTTTTTCTTTATAAATATTTCTCATTCTATTTAAATATCTTTCAAAATATTTGTTCTCAATGAAATCACATAATATTAATTGATTAAAACTAGAAACAGGACAATTTATAAATGGTAAATTTTTATTATATATATTCATTAAATCATCAGGTAGAACCATATAGCTAACTCTAAGAGTAGGGGTAAGTGACTTAGAAAAATTTCCAAGATAAATAACCCTTTCAGATTTATCTAGACTTTTAAGAGCGGGTATTGGCTTTCCATAATATTTAAATTCACTATCATAATCATCCTCAATTATAAATCGGTTACTTTTTTTATTAGCCCAATTTAAAAGTTGTACTCTTCTATCAATTGGCATTATAACTCCTGTGGGAAATTGATGAGATGGAGTTACACAAATAATATTTGAATCAGACTTATTAATATCCTTTATACTAATACCTTTTTTATCAATATCAATAAGATTAAATTTCAAATTGTTATTATCAAAGATTTGTTTAAACATTTTAAAGCCAGGGTTTTCTATCCCATAGATAGAATCATCTGGTAAAACATAAAATAATATCTGAAATAAGTATTCCAAACCTGAACTTATAATAATATTATCTGGGCTAGTAACAACATTTCTTGAGTTATAAAGATATTTACAAATACATTTTCTTAGGCTCAATAAACCTTTAGAATCTCTAGATTCTAACCATTCATTATTATCAATAACATTAAGTGTGGATTTTTTCCAGTTATATAATGGAAAATTAGAAGTATCAATATTATTATATTTTAAATTATATTTGTATTTATGTTTAATATCTTCTCTTAAAAGTAGACTATTTTTATCAAAGTCTATACTTACTAGATTATCTATATCTGATACAAAATATCCGGTTCTTTCAACTGAATATAAATATCCTTCATCTATTAACATCTCATATGCATTTGTTATTGTATTAATACTTATACCTAAATGATTTGACAAACTTCTTTTAGAAGGTAGCTTATCATCTGTTTTTAAAATATTATTTTTAATTTGTTTTTTTATATATAAATATAGCTGTTGATAAAGTGGTGTTTCTAGATTTTCATTAAGATTTGGGCTAAGCATAATTATCCTCCTGGTACCATTAAATAATAGTATTTTGACACTTACTTAAGTATCAGTATACTACTATAATTAATTTAATACAATAAAGGAGGAATTAATTATGAAAGATGTAAACAAAATGTTAGAAAACTTTAAAAATGGTGTTATTATGGATGTAACTACAAAGGAACAAGCTATAATTGCGGAAAAAGCAGGGGCAGTAGCTGTAATGGCTCTGGAAAGAATACCTGCAGATATTAGAGCAGCTGGTGGAATATCTAGAATGAGTGATCCAAAATTAATCGAGGATATAAAAAGTGTAGTAAATATACCAGTAATGGCAAAGGTAAGAATAGGTCATTTTGTAGAAGCACAAATTTTAGAGGAAGTGGGAATCGATTTTATAGATGAGTCTGAAGTGTTATCTCCTGCAGATAATACATATCATATTGATAAGAAAAATTTTGAATCACCTTTTGTATGTGGAGCTAGAAATATTTCTGAGGCTTTAAGAAGAATAAATGAAGGTGCCAAAATGATAAGAACAAAGGGTGAACCAGGAACAGGAGATATAGTTCAAGCAGTAACACATATGAGAGAAATAAATAAAGGAATTGCATATATTTCTTCTCTTAGAAAAGATGAATTATATAATGCAGCAAAAGAATTAGAAGTTCCTTATGATTTAGTAGCTTATGTTTATGAAAATAAAAAACTACCTGTTATTAATTTTTCAGCAGGGGGAATTGCAACACCAGCAGATGCAGCCTTAATGATGCAACTTGGAGCAGAAGGTGTCTTTGTAGGATCAGGTATTTTTAAATCTAATAATCCTGAAAAAAGAGCGAAAGCAATAGTAGAAGCTGTAAGAAATTATGATAATCCTAAGATTTTATTAGAAGTATCAAAAGATTTAGGCGGTGCAATGGTAGGAATTAACGAAGATGAGATAAAAGTTATAATGTCTGAAAGAGGTATATAATAAAAAGGTGTATAAAGGATTCCTTTATACACCTTAATTTGTGCGCCCAGCATGGGCGTAAACTAGTCGGTGAAAGT
>CAYPYI010000031.1:0-16330 GCA_964415085.1 uncultured Tissierellaceae bacterium | reverse complement strand
TTTTTTTATTTAATCTAAATGTAACACTAAATAAATAGATAAAAGCTACTTACTATTATATAATTAAAGAAAATGTAATTTTAGATAAGGGGTGATTTAGTGGTAAAGAATATTAAAAGAATATTTATTGTAATTATTGTACTTATCTTATTAAATACTTTTACTTCATATGCGACTAATACAATTGCTAAAGAAGAATCTTTGGCAACAACTAAAGATGAAAAGGCACTAATATCAAGAGCAGAGTTTATAAAAATGGTTGTAAATATTTTAGAAGTAGATACTAAAATAGGTTCTACAAGTGTTAATTTTAAAGATGTAGCTAAGGATGATTGGTTTTATCCTTATGTAGAAAAAGCATATAATGCAGGTATTATAAAAGGAGACGGATCTAAATTTAATCCATATGAAAATATAACAAGAGAAGAGATGGCAACAATTATAAGTAGAGCATTAAGACTCGAAGATTTTGACATATTAGAAAGTGAATTAAAAGATTTAAAAAGTGTATCACCATGGGCGAAAGAACATGTAAATAAATGTGTATATCACAAATTACTTATAGGTAATGATCAAAAGATGTTTTTACCTAAACAATTTTCAACTAAAGAAATGGCAACTGTAACTACCATGAGAGCCTACGAAAAGATAAATAAGAATAAACAGGAAATTTTAGAAAAAACTATGAAACATAACTAGAAATACTGTTTATTTTTATGTTATAATGAAGATAATGATTATTTGCACTTGTAGCTCAGTAGGATAGAGCGGCGCCCTCCTAAGGCGTAGGCCGGGGGTTCGATTCCTCTCAAGTGCGCCAATAGGTGATTGTTTATGGATAAAAAAATAAACTACATGAATGAAGCTTTGAAAGAAGCACAAAAAGCTTATAGCATCTATGAAGTTCCCATAGGTGCTATTGTTGTATATAAGGATAAAATTATAGGAAGGGGTCATAACTTAGTTGAGACAAAAAAGGACCCCTTAGCTCATGCTGAGTTAATAGCTATAAAAGAAGCTAGTGAGTATTTAGATAGCTGGAGACTTATAGACTGTGAGTTGTTTGTGACACTTGAACCTTGTGCAATGTGTGCAGGGGCAATAGTTAATTCTAGAATAAAAAAAGTATATATAGCAGCTATGGACGAAAAGCGTGGATGCTGTGGAAGTAATATTAATATTTTACAAAAAAAATTTCTAAATCATAATGTTGATTTAGAAATAGGTATACTACATGACGAGTGTAGCATGATTTTGTCTAATTTTTTTAAAGAACTTAGGGAAAGTAGAAAGCTCTCACATAATAAAAAATTGTTAGGAAATTAAATTATGAGAGGCTTTCTATATATAAAGTAAATTAGCAAAATAATAAGTAAGTATGAGAATTATTTAACTCTCTATGTTAATTATATAACAAAGAAATAAAATTGCAAGTCTTTTATCTAAAATTTAACAAAGAAATATTTTTTAATAATTAATTTATCAATCTAACTTGTCAAATTACACAAGGAAAATGATTGCATAAAAGTGGTAGCACATAACATTGTTAAAGTATTTTATCCAAATCCCTTGACAAAGCCATTTTAAAGTACTATAGTAAGAAGAAATATACTTAAAAGGAGGGGTACAAATGCAGAAACGAGAAGGATTCGGTTCTAAGTTTGGGATGTTAGCAGTGTCGATAGGTTCAGCAGTTGGTTTAGGTAATATATGGAGATTCCCATATATTGTAGGTCAGTATGGAGGGGGAGCGTTTCTAATTATTTACTTAATAATAACTGCAATAATTGGAATACCCCTTATGACAAGTGAATTAATAATAGGTAGAGCTGGTGGGAAGGATGCAATAGGATCGTTTAAAAAACTAGATCCGGATAAGCCTTGGTACATATCAGGGGTTTTAGGAGTATTGACAGCATTTTTAATATTAGCATATTATGGTGTAGTTGCAGGATGGACACTTCATTATACAGTTAGTGCAGCAACAAATTCATTTGCAGGAAAATCACCAGATGAGATAAATTTTCTATTTACAAGCTTTATCTCAAATCCAATAAAACCAATAATATATCAACTTATATTTATGTTTACAACAGGTTTTATAGTTGCTAATGGTGTGCAAAAAGGAATAGAGAAAATTTCAAAATTATTAGTACCATTACTACTTGTACTTATAATTATATTAGACATAAAAGCAATAAGTTTACCAGGTGGAATGAAAGGTTTAGAATTTTTATTTAAACCGGATTTTTCAAAGTTAGATGGTAGAGTATTTATAGGAGCTTTAGGACATGCTTTTTATTCATTAAGTTTAGGAATGGGTATAATGATAACTTATGGTTCTTATATGGACAAAAATGAAAATATAGGACAAACTGCTCTTCAAATATCAATTGCAGACTTAGTGATAGCACTTTTAGCAGGAATAGCAATATTCCCAGCAGTATTTGCTTATGGAGTAGATCCAACATCAGGAGCAGGACTTGTATTTTTATCTCTTACAAATGTATTTGCTCAAATGGATGGAGGATATATATTTGGACTTTTATTCTTTGTACTTTTATCTTTAGCAGCATTAACAAGTACAATATCTCTACTTGAAGTTGTTGTAGCTTATTTAGTAGATAGCTTTAAATTAAACAGAAAAAAAGCAGCTATACTAGCTACAGCAGGAATATCATTTTTAGGAATATTTGCTTCTTTATCTCAAGGTGTTTTAGGAGAATATACAATATTTGGAAGTAACTTCTTTGACTTCTTAGATAAATTAACAGCAAATTATTTCTTACCAACAGCAGCACTTATAAGTGTATTATTCTTAGTTAAATCTTTTGGAAGAGAAAATATAGAAAAAGAGCTTACTAATAATCACACATTAGACATAGGTTATACAAACACTTATTATTACTTTACTAAATATTTAGTTCCAGTAGAAATAATATTAGTATTCTTATATCAAATGAATATATTTGGCCAAATATAGTTAGTTATTATAGTTAAATTAAATATAAAAGAAGCTAAGAAAAATTTTCTTAGCTTCTTATTTTTATTATTTACTACTGTTTTGTTTAAGTAAATTATCTTTAATTTCCCAAAGATCCTGTGATAGGTCAACGAAATATTCATGTGGATTTTCAAATCTTAAAACCTCATCCCATAGCGTATCTAGATTATCAAAGTAATTTTGTCTAATTTCCTTAAGGCTAGGTTTTTCATAAACTAATTTACCCTTTTCAAAAATAGGTACTAGCAACTTTTTACTATAAAAATTAGTCAAAGTTTTTCTTTTCCAAGTGTATATAGGATGAAAAATTTCATAAGGCTTTGTAGAATCTATTTCTTCATCATGTAGAGTTATAACATCAGCTATAGCTTTATTCGTATCTTTATCAAAGATTCTATGAACTTGTTTAAATCCTGGTGTAGTAATTTTAGCAACATTCTCACTTATTTTTATTTTTGGTACAATAAGTCCATTATCTTCAATAGCAGTAAGTTTATAAACTCCTCCAAATACAGGTTCAGAACTTGAAGTTATCATTCTTTCTCCAACTCCAAAACTATCAATAGATGAATCTTGATTTATTAAATCACGTATAATATATTCATCAAGTCCACCAGATACCATGATTTTACAATCAGAAAAACCTGCTTCATCAAGTAGCTTTCTACTTTCACGTGATAGATAAGCTAAATCCCCACTATCAATTCTGATTCCCTTAGGTCTAAATCCTCTAGGAAGTATTTCTTCATTAAATACTTTTATAGCATTAGGTATACCTTGATTTAAAACATCATAAGTATCAACTAATAAATAACAATTATCTGGATAAACTCTAGCATAGGCCCTGAAAGCTTCAATTTCACTTTCAAAAAGCTGAACCCAGCTATGTGCCATAGTTCCTACTACAGGCATATCAAAGTCTCTACCTGCTAGCGTGTTAGCTGTACCAATACAACCTGATATATATGTAGCTCTAGCACCATAAGTTGCAGAAT
This sequence comes from uncultured Tissierellaceae bacterium, assembly GCA_964415085.1. Classification (GTDB taxonomy): domain Bacteria; phylum Bacillota; class Clostridia; order Tissierellales; family Tissierellaceae; genus CAYPYI01. The sequence goes on along the minus strand of CAYPYI010000031.1, from coordinate 12,331 downwards.
CATAGCTATGGGCACGTCTACTTCCAAATTCTGATACCCCTCTACCTTGAGCTGATCTTACTATTCTACTAGTTTTAGTAGCTATTAAAGATTGGTGATTAATAGTTAGAAGAATCATAGTCTCTAAAAGTTGGGCTTGTATTATAGGCCCTCTAACTATAACTAAAGGCTCTGAAGGAAAAACAGCAGTACCTTCTGGAATTGCCCATACATCACATTCGAATTTAAAATTTTCTAAATAATTTAAAAAAGTATCATTAAACATTTCTAAACTTTTAAAGTAGTCAATATCTTCTCTTGTAAAAGATAAATTCTCTAAATAGTCTATTACTTGTTCAAGGCCTGCAGCTACTGCGAATCCACCATTATCAGGGACTTTTCTAAAAAACATATCAAAATATGCAGTTGTATTTGAAACATTATTTTCTAGAAATCCATTAGCCATAGTAAATTCATAAAAATCAGCAAGCATAGAAAGATTTCTTTGGTCCGTCCAATTAGTTTTACTCATTACCTCTCTCCTTTTTTATAGATTGTTATATTGTTTATATTATATGATATATAAGTATTTATCTCAAGAAAGTATCTTTAGAGAATGTAGCATTAGAATAAAAAAAAAGCAAAAAAAAAGTAAATAAGGGTTTAAATAAAACATCTAAATTTAAATATCTTACCAATGTTAATTATAATTTACACAAAAAGAGAAAACATATAAAAGTTAATTATATTTAAAAATAAGTGGAATTTTTTTGAGGATTGGTATATAATCAAAAGTACAACGTTTGCATAAAGTTTTTTTAAGGACTAGTAAAACGTTTGCATAGAAATAATACTAAATAAGGGGGGTAAAAAAATGAACAAAAAAAGTATTTCCGTAATGCTGATTATTGTTTTAACATTAACAATGTTAGTAGGATGCGGAGGAGACAAAAATAGTACAGATGGTGGTGGCGGTGGAAAAGATCAATACATTTCTATAGCTACAGGGGGAACATCAGGAACATATTATCCATTAGGAGGAGCAATTGCAAAAATATTTAATGATAATGTAGAAGGTGTAACAGCAAACGCTCAATCAACAGGTGCTTCAGTAGAAAATATAGGGCTTGTTGCAAGTGGAGAATCAGAAATAGCATTTATTCAAAGTGATATTACTTATTACGCATCAGAGGGAATAGAAAACTTCAAGGATTCAGGTGCAGTAGATAATATCAGGGGAATGGCAATGTTTTATCCAGAAGTTATTCAAGTAATTGCTAATAAAGGAGCAAATATTAATTCAATTGAAGACTTAAAAGGTAAAAAAGTTGCAATAGGTGCACCAGGATCAGGAACAGAAGCAAACGCAAGACAAATACTAGCAGCTCATGATATGACTTATGATGATCTAGGGAAGGCTGACTACCTATCTTTTGGAGAGGCAGCAGATCAGTTAAAGAATAATCAAATAGACGCTGCATTTGTTACTGCAGGTTTACCAACATCAGCTGTAACAGAAGTAGGACAAACTGCAGATATAGTAGTTGTACCTATAGAGAAATCAAAAATAGCAGCATTAAGTGAAGAGTATCCATTTTATACTGAGGTAGTAATACCATCAGGAACTTATAAAAATCAAGATTCTGATATCATAACTACAGCAGTAATGGCAATGTTAGTTGTACCTGCAGAACTTGATGATGATATGATGTATGAACTTACAAAAGCTTTATTTGAACATAGAGATACAATAATTGAAACGCACGATAGGGGTAATGATTTAAAACTTGAAACTGCAATTACAGGTATGCCTATTGAATTGCACCCAGGTTCTAAACGTTACTATGATGAAAAAGGAATAAATTAAAATGAAAAAAATTGGAGTAGGTGTTGATAAGAAAATCAATACCTTATCCAGTTGTAAAAAATTAATTTATATAATTTTAATATTGGTATTATTAGTAATTATTTTTTTCCCAATTACTGTTTTACATGCGCATAATTACAAAAATAATGAGTATATTAAAATGTGGAAAATTTCAAAAGGGGAGGAATTTTTCGTAGAACATACTCACTCTGTCCAACAAACAACAGTATCGGAAAAATATAAAATTATTGATAAGGATATTTATTTATTAGAATCAAAATTTAAATCTTTAGGAGCAGGACTACCTGCTACTACACCTTATAAGTTTGAATTAATTGATGGTGGATTTAGAATTTATGATATTAATCAAAGAATGGATGATTTAGTATATAAAGCAGGAGCCGTACGAGCTAATCATAGAATAATTATCAAAGGGAAGATATATTATTTTTTAGATTTTACACAACCCAGAACAGGTGTGAAATTTGAAGTTAAAAAAGTACCTGTTTTAGAATATTTTTTAAAGGAGGGTTTTAAGTGAGTGATGAAAAGAAAATAACAGAATCTGACGTTGCAATGGATGTTGATGATTTAATGGCTGAGTATGATTTAGAAACTGCAAGACTAAGAAACCTACAAGGTCCAGCAGCTAAGGTGGCAACAGTTGTTGCAATTGCCATGTCAATATTCCAATTTTATACAGCAGGTTTTGGAACGTTATTATCAGCAAAACAAAGATCACTTCATATTATATTTGCATTCACACTAGGATTTTTACTTTATCCTGCATCAGCAAAGAGTAAGGATAAAAATAAAGTAAAAATATTAGACTGTGTATTTATAGCACTTACAATTTTAGTATTTGGATATTTATTTGTATTTGTTGAACAAATAGCAAATAAAGGAACCAATGTAACAACCATGGATTTTGTTTTTGGAATAATTGCAATATTACTTACCTTAGAAGTTACTAGACGTGTAGTAGGTCCAGAACTTCCAATAGTATCATTAGTATTTTTATTATATGCAAAAATGGGTCCTCATTTACCAGGACTTTTAGCACATAGAGGATTTAGTTTAGAAAGAATTGTATCACAGATGTACTTAGCATTAGAGGGAATTATGGGTATTCCATTAGGAGTATCAGCAACATTTGTATTTATGTTTATACTCTTTGGAGCATTCCTAGATAAAACGGGAGTAGGAAAATTCTTTATAGACTTAGCATTTGCAGCGACAGGACATTTAAAAAGTGGTCCAGCTATGACAGCAGTTGTAGCATCAGGCTTAATGGGATCAATATCAGGAAGCTCAGTTGCAAATACAGTAACTACAGGTGCATTTACTATACCTTTAATGAAAAAGACAGGATATGAACCAGCCTTTGCAGGAGCTGTTGAAGCAACCGCATCAACCGGTGGACAAATAATGCCACCAGTAATGGGGGCTGCAGCATTTATAATGGCAGACTTTACAGGGTTTGCATATCTAGATATAGTAATAGCAGCAACAATACCAGCAATATTATATTTCTTTGCTGTAGCTATGATGGTACATTTAGAAGCATCAAGACTTGGACTTAAAGGTCTTCCAAGAGAAGAGCTTCCTAAATTTGGTAAAATTATGAGAAAAGAAGGATATTTACTTATTCCTTTAGTTATAATTATATTTTTATTAGTTAAACAATATACTCCAACACTTGCAGCCTTTGTTGCAGTTATTATAAGTGTTATAGTAGCAGGAATTGCATCAATTATTAAAAAGGATAAATCCTTTGGATTTAAAGAAATTTTAGCAGCTTTTGAAGATGGTGCTAAAGGTGCAGTAGGTGTAGCTTGTGCATGTGCTTGTGCAGGTATGATAGTAGGAGTAGTAACAATGACAGGTTTAGGACTTAGAATAGCAGAATTAATAGTAGCTCTAGCAAGAGGTAATCTACTTCTTACATTATTCTTTACAATGATAGCTTCTATTATTCTTGGTATGGGACTTCCAACAACAGCTAAGTATATAGTACTGGCTACAATGGCAGTACCAGCTATAACAAAATTAGGTGTAAACTTAATGTCAGCACATTTATTTATATTATATTTCGGGGTTGTAGCAGATATAACTCCACCAGTAGCACTAGCAGCTTATGCAGGTGCTGGAATTGCAGGAGCTAACTCCATGAAGACTGGTATCCAGGCCTTTAAACTGGCCATAGCAGCCTTTATAGTACCATATATATTTGCAGTAGACCCATCACTTATATTAGTAAAAGAAGTAGTAGGAAATCAAATAGTATTCCTACCATTTATAAGTGCATTACCTATGATAATCTCTGCAATAATCGGTATAGTTTGTTTAGCAGCAGGGGTTCAAGGCTACTTTATAGACAATTGTAAATCATATGAAAGAATCATGTTAATAATAGCTGCATTATCACTATTAAAACCAGGTCTTTATACTGATATATTTGGAGTAGCAGTACTTGTTATAACATATTTACTTCAAAGAAAAAGAGTAAATGATAGACAAGTAGCAGCATAAAAAAGTTAATTACTAAATTTTGGCATATATAAAAAATAGATCCAGTTTCTCCTCTGGATCTATTTTTCTTTTAATTTTTATTCAAATAATTAATACCTTTTTCCGTTACCTGATAATATTTAACTATTTCCTTATTACAGCTACTAGCATATGGACATGATCCACATTTTGTAGTTTCACAGGAACTAGTTTTGCTTTTATCAATATATCCCATTCTTTCAAGTTGAGATAGTATATCTTTTACCATATCACTAGTAATATTTAATTTTTTACTAATATTATCTACTGAAAAAGCTCTATTACTATTTAAGATATTAAGTGTTTCTTTTAACATATTAATCAGCTCCTAGAATCCTAAAAGACTCCCTATTTGGTAAACTAAAACTGACATAACCCATCCTATTGCAAAAGTGTAAAGTGCAGAAAATATTGCCCATTTATGTGAGTTAGTTTCTTGTTTTATAGTTGCGATTGTTGCAGCACATGGAGTGTATAATAAAACCATAACCATGAAAGAGATACTAGTTAAAGGTGTGAATGTTTGTTGTATAGCACTAACAAGCATAGGACCCTCACTTACTCCTGCATAAACTAAACCTAAAGTACCAACTACAGCTTCTTTTGCAACAATTCCTGCAAATAAACTAACTGCAGCTTGCCAGTTTCCATATCCTGCTGGTTTAAAGATAGGTGCTATAAATGTACCTATTTGACCTAAAAGACTTTCTTGTGAGCTTGGCTCAACTCCAACTGGTAAAACTGATAGAACCCAAAGTAAACTTACTACAACAAATATTACACTTCCAGCTCTTTTTAAAAAGTCCCATACCTTATCCCACATATCTCTTACTACAGATCTAAAAGCAGGAAGTCTATATGGAGGAAGTTCCATAATAAACTCAGAAACTTCACCTTTAAATAAAGTTTTACTAAATATTCTAGCCATTATAAGGGCTACTATAATTCCTAAAAAGTATAAACTAAATAATACTAATCCACCATTATCTGGGAAAAATGCCGCTACAAAAACTAAATATATATGAATTTTAGCTCCACATGACATAAATGGATTAATTAAAATACTTATCATTCTATCTTTTTCACTATCAAGTGTTCTTGTTGCCATAACACCTGGAACATTACATCCAAAACCTACTATCATTGGTATAAAAGCCTTACCTTGTAGACCTAAAGCTCTCATAATATCATCCATAACATATGCAGCTCTTGCCATATATCCTGTATCTTCAAGTATACCCATAAAGAAGTATAAAACTAAAATTAGAGGAATAAATTCAAAAACTGCTGATAAACCAGGAATAACACCTTCAGTAATAAAGGCAATTAAAACTTCATTTGCATTAATATTAATTAAGAAGTTTTCAATACCTAAACTAACAGATTCAATAGCTGATATAACTAGTTCACCAAAAACATCTTCACCTATTAAAAATGTTAATTGGAATACTACGAACATAACAAGAGCAAAAAATGGAAGCCCTAAATATTTATGAGTTGCAATTTTATCTATTTTATCAGTAATAGTTTCTTTCTTTTCATCTGGATAGGTAATTACACCTTTTAAATTACTTTTAATAAATTTATATCTACTATCAACAATTTCAATTTCATAGTCTGGATTATCATTAAGTATGTTTTTTATTTTATTAAAATCTGCATCATTTAATGTATTTTGTAAGTAAGTAAGTGTTATTTCATCTTGTTCTAGTGTTTTTATAACAATCCAGTTAGTTGGATAATCCAATTCATAAGCATTAATTATCTCATAAACCTTTAAATAATCTTTATTTATATTATCTCCATAATCTAAGTTAATATTATTATAATCTAGGTTAATATTTTCAACTGTAGTTTTTATTAATTCATTAATTCCTTGTCTTTTTGATGCAATTGTTTCTATAACAGGAACTTTAAACTTTTTTGAAAATTTATTAAGATCTATTAAAATATTATTTTTCTTAGCTTCATCCATCATATTTAAAGCAATTACAACTTTTTGATTCATCTCAAGAAGTTGTGTTGTTAGATAAAGATTTCTTTCTAAGTTTGTTGCATCAACTACGTTAATTATAATATCTGGATTCTCATTAAGAATAAAATCTCTCGCTATAACTTCATCTTCTGAAAAGGCACCTAAACTATAAGTACCAGGAAGGTCGATAAGTTTATATTCTTTATTTTCAAATTTTATAATTCCTTCTTTTTTTTCTACTGTAACTCCAGGCCAGTTACCAACATGTTGGTTTGATCCTGTAAGTGCATTAAATAGTGTTGTTTTTCCACTATTTGGGTTTCCCACTAATGCAATCTTGTTCATAATAATACGCCTCCTAAATGCTAACTACATTTTTTTATTAATACTTTTTCAGCAAGTCCACGACCAAGGGCTAGCTTATTTCCTGATAACCTTAAAATAACAGGGCCTATATCATTTTTAATAACTGTAAATTCCACACCTTTATGAAGACCTAACTCATAAAGTCTTTTCTTAGCTTTGCAGCATTGAGTAATATGAACTACTGTTGCCGTATCGCCTCTTTTTAATTTTGTTAAATTAGTTGAATCCATAACAACCACATATCCTTTCTAACAATTTATATGTAAATTTCTCAAAAAACTATATTGTTTTGATAATCATTATCAATCTAATATATATAATATAGCATAGAAGAAATAAAATCAATAGTAATTTACTGGGAATTGAAAAAGCTTACAAATTCAAGGTTTCATACTAAAAAGGTATGACTTGACATTAATAAAAAATACTGTTATATTTAATTTAGACCGACCCCCCCGTAGGAGGGGTAGAAAAGGAGTGAAATAATATGAAGAAAGTCAATATAGATGTTGAAGGAATGACCTGTGCAGCTTGTTCTAGTAGAATTCAAAAAGTACTAGATAAAAAAGAAGGTGTAGAATCATCAAATGTAAATTTACTATCTAATAAGGCAGTAATAGAATATGATGAGGAAAAAATTTCTAAAGATGAATTAATTAAATCTATAGAAAAAACAGGATTTGAAGTTCCTATAGTAACAAAAAAAGTATTAATTCAAGGAATGACTTGTGCGGCTTGTTCTAGTAGACTAGACAAAGTACTTAATAAAATAGAAGGCGTAGAAAGTGCTAATGTAAACTTATCTACTAATTTAGCCACAATAACATTTAAATCTGGAGCCGTAGAAGATAAAGAAATACTGGATACAATTAAAAAAGCAGGATTTTCAGGAGAAATAGAAGTTAAAAGAGATTTTGATAGAGAAAAAGAATTAAGAGAAAAGGAAATAAAATCTTTAAAAGCTTCATTTATAATATCTGCAATACTAAGTATACCTTTATTTTCAGTAATGTTTTTACAAATGGCAGGAATTGAAACAATACTAGATAATGGATGGGTACAATTACTTCTAGCAACACCTGTTCAGTTTATAATAGGAAGAAGATTTTATAAAGGAGCTTATAACTCACTAAGAGGCGGAGGAGCCAATATGGATGTATTAGTTTCAATGGGTACATCTGCAGCTTATTTTTATAGTTTATATAATCTTTTAAATGGAAGTGATGAATTTTACTTTGAATCATCAGCAGTAATAATAACCTTAATATTACTTGGAAAGACTTTTGAGGCTATAGCTAAAGGAAAAACTTCAGAAGCTATAAAAAAACTTATGGGTCTTCAACCTAAAACTGCAAATGTAATAAGAGATGGTAAAGAAGTAGAAATATTAATTGAAGATCTAAAGGTAAAAGATATAGTAGTAGTAAGACCAGGAGAAAAAGTTCCAGTAGACGGTATTATAGTAAAGGGACATTCATCTTTAGATGAGTCAATGATAAGTGGAGAAAGTATCCCAGTAGATAAAACTGTGGGAGATAAGGTAATAGGAGCTACTGTAAATAAATTTGGTTCTTTTCAATTTGAAGCAACTAATATAGGAGAAAATACAGTTTTATCACAAATAATAAGACTTGTAGAAGATGCACAAGGATCTAAAGCACCAGTTCAAAGATTAGCAGATCAAATATCATCAGTATTTGTACCAGTAGTAGTACTAATAGCCCTTGTAACTTTTTTATTCTTTAACTTTGTAAAGGGAGATTTTAATACAGGCTTATTAAATGCAGTAGCAGTACTTGTAATAGCATGTCCTTGTGCATTAGGACTTGCAACACCAACAGCAATAATGGTAGGAACTGGTAAGGGAGCTGAAAATGGTATATTAATAAAATCAGGAGAACATTTAGAAAAGGCTCATAAAATAGATACTTTAGTACTAGATAAAACAGGAACAATAACTAAAGGAAAACCAGAACTTACAGATATCTATCCTATTAATATAAAAGAAGAAGACTTACTTGTAAGATTAGCATCAGCAGAAAGTCCTTCAGAGCATCCACTAAGCGAAGGTATAATGAAATATGCAAAAGATAAGAATATAGAAATAAAAACTCCAAGTAAATTTGAAGCAGTACCTGGTAAAGGATTAATTGCAAAGGTAGACGAAGAAGTTATATTTGTAGGAAATAGAAGACTTATGAAAGAAAATAGTTTAGATATTTCTTCTGTTGAAGATAAATTAGTATCTTTAGAAGAAGAAGGAAAAACTGCAATGTTAATATCAAATGATAAAGAAATACTAGGTGTAATCGCAGTAGCAGATCAAGTAAAAGAAGGTTCGGTTGAGGCCATTAAAGAACTTAAAGAAATGAATCTAGACATTTATATGTTAACAGGAGACAATGAAAGAACAGCAAGAAGTATTGCTAAAACAGTAGGAATAGATAATGTTTTTGCTGATGTTCTTCCTGAAGATAAATCAACTATAGTAATGGATTTAAAAGATAAGGGAAGAAATGTTGGTATGGTAGGAGATGGTATTAATGACGCTCCAGCTTTAGTATCAGCTGATGTTGGTTTTGCTATAGGAACAGGAACTGATATAGCTATGGAAGCTTCAGATATAACTTTAATAAGTGGCGAATTAGAAACTATAGTTACAAGTATAAGATTAAGTCATAGAACTATGAGAACTATAAAACAAAACTTATTCTGGGCATTTTTCTATAATGCAATAGGTATTCCTTTTGCAGCCTTAGGATATTTAAACCCTATGGTGGCAGGAGCTGCTATGGCATTTAGTTCAGTATCAGTTGTAACAAATTCATTAAGACTTAAAAACTTTAAATAAATAGGAGGAATAAAAATGGAAAAAACTATAATAGTAGATGGTATGAGTTGTAATCACTGTGTAATGTCAGTAACAAAAGCATTAGAAGAAATTGGTGGTAAAGATATTAATATAAACTTAGATACTAAAGAAGTAAAACTTGAAGCAGGAAATATAGATAATGAATCTTTAAAAGAGGCAATTGATGATATAGGTTTTGACGTATTAGAAATAAAATAATTATAAGTTAAGTGGTGATAGGATGAATGCTGGTAAAGAAAAAGCCTTAAATAAATTAAAAACTGCACGTGGTCAAATAGACGGTATAATAAGAATGATTGAAGATGATAGATACTGTATAGATATTTCAACTCAAGTATTATCTGTTATAGGACTACTTAAAAAGTCTAATCTAGATATATTAGATGGACACTTAAAATCTTGTGTAACAGATGCAATAATTGAAGGTGAAGACTCAGGTGAAGATAAGATTAATGAGGTTATGAACATCATTGAAAGGTATGTAAGATAAAGCGATTTTTTTATTGCTTTATCTTACTTTTTGTTTTAAAATAGTTATGTTAGGGTATATTTATATAGAAAATGAAAATATTTTACTTAAAGTTAATTTAAGTATTTTTTTATAAATTTAAGGTCAAAGAAGGTCAGAGAAAATTTGACCAAGAGGGGGAGATGGTTTTATGGAGTATAAAGATTATTATAAAATACTTGGCGTTGATAAAAATGCAACACAAGATGAAATAAAGAAAAGTTTTAGGCGCCTTGCTAAAAAATATCACCCAGATTTGCATCCAGATGATGAGAAAGCACAGGAAAGTTTTCAAGAGATAAATGAAGCCTATGAGGTTTTAGGTGATGAAGAAAAGAAAAAGCAATATGATATGTTTGGAAGTAATTATGACTTCTCACAAGGACAAAATTTTGATCCTAGAGATTTTGGTTTTGGTGGATCAGGTTCAAGAACTTATACTTATTCACAAGGAGCAGATGGCTTTAGTGATTTCTTTAATATGTTCTTTGGTGGAGGTCAAAGAGGATTTAATATGGATGATTTATTTAAAAATCAAGGATTTAACCAGGCTAATGCGTCTACAAACACAAGGCCAAAATATAATTCTAAACTACAAGTATCAATTGCTGAGGCCTATACTGGAGTAACGAAAAAAGTAAACTTAAGTCTAGATAACAGACAAATAAGCTTAGATGTTAAAGTGCCAAGTGGAATAATGCCAGGCCAAAAGTTAAGAGTTAAAGGTGAAAAGTCAGGTATTAATGGAGATATATTATTTGAAATTGAGTTTTATGAGCAAGAGGACTTAGAATTAGATGGACTTAATTTAACTAAAAAAATAGAGATACTTCCTTGGGAAGCAGCTTTAGGAAGCAGCGTAGTTGTAGAAACACTAAAAGGAAAAATTAAAATAAATATACCTAAAAATATCAATACAGGTAAAAAGATAAGAATACCAAAAATGGGATATAAAGATATGAAAGGTAAGGTTGGAGATTTATATGTTGAGGTAAATATTGTAAATCCACCAAGTCTTACAAGTGAAGAAGAAGAACTTTATAAAAAATTAAAAGAAATTTCAACTTATAAACCTAAAAGATAATTTGGAGGGATGATTATGGATTTTAACAAATTTACACAAAAAAGTATTGAGGCAATTCAATTATCACAAGAGATTGCTTTAAAATATGGTAATCCTCAAGTAGAAGAAATCCATCTTCATTACAGCTTAGTCGAACAACAAGATGGATTAATTCCAAGAGTATTATCATTCTTAGGTGAAAATGTAGACTTAATTAAAGAAGATATAAAAAGAGAAATAGAAAAATTACCAAAGCAACAAGGTGGATCTTTATATCAAAGTCAAGATTATGCAAAAGTACTTTTAAATTCTGAAGAAGAAGCAAAAAGATTTAATGATGAATATATAGGGGTTGAACATATATATATTTCCCTATTAAAACTAAAGGGAATTAAATCAGAAGAAATATTTAATAGATACAATATAAACTTACAAAGATTTTTAGAAGCTTTAAAAGAAATAAGAGGTAGCCAAAATATAACATCTGATAATCCAGAAGCAACCTATGAAGCTTTAAAAAGATTCGGAAGAGATTTAAATGAAGAAGCAAGAAAAGGTAAAATAGATCCAGTAATAGGTAGAGATGAAGAGATTAGAAATGCAATTAGAATCCTATCAAGAAGAACTAAAAATAATCCTGTATTAATTGGTGAACCAGGGGTAGGTAAAACCGCAATAGTTGAAGGATTAGCACAAAGAATAATAAATAAAGATGTACCAGAAGGCCTACAAGGAAAAATAGTTTATGAACTTGATATGGGAGCTTTAATAGCTGGAGCTAAATATAGAGGAGAATTTGAAGAAAGATTAAAGGCAGTATTAAAAGAAATAGAACAATCAGATGGTAAAATAATTCTATTTATAGACGAAATTCATAATATTGTAGGAGCAGGTAAAACAGAAGGTGCAATGGATGCATCTAACCTTTTAAAACCTATGCTTGCAAGAGGAGAAATCCATACAATAGGAGCTACAACACTTGATGAATATAGACAGTATATAGAAAAAGATGCAGCCTTAGAAAGAAGATTCCAACAGGTATTAGTGGATGAACCTTCTGTTGAAGATACTATATCAATACTAAGAGGTATTAAGGATAAATATGAGATTCATCATGGTATAAGAATATCTGATAGTGCTGTAATAGCAGC
>CAYPYI010000030.1:0-16536 GCA_964415085.1 uncultured Tissierellaceae bacterium | reverse complement strand
GATTAATATTTCTATTCTTCATTTTTAATTAGGAGTTTCGCAATTACTTAATATAAATTTTATAATTGACATAGTAATATTTATGAAATATTGATATGTCTATATAAAACATCTTTTAAATTTCTATATTCTACAAATTTACCATTAACTCTTATATATTTACCATCAATAATTTCTATTATACTATCATCTAAAATATACTGTTCTATATTCTCAGAGTTACTTATGTCTTTTTTAAGCTTAAGATTATATTGGTTTGAAATTTCTCGCAAACATTTATGAACTTTAAGTTCTAGACTACTTTTCACTTTCAACTCTCTAGTATTTTCTGCATTAATTAATAAATATAATGTAGTATATATTATGTTTATAGGGCCTATTTCATGTGTTCTAACTTGTGGCATAGATTTAATTTCAACAAGCTCAAACCTTAAGTAATTAACGTTATTATAACTCATATCACGGATATTGTTTATTATTCCATAATAATATATACCTGATTTCTCATCAAATGTTGTTTTAGGCTGATAAAAAGCTATATATTTAAGCCCCACTCTAGGATTAGCTAATTGTGCCTTTGGTATATCATAGTATTTATTTTTCAAGTATAATTTTAAGTGATTTTGATCCTTAACATTTACAACCATAACATCCTCTTTTTTAAATCGTACATAATCATCAAATTCTTCTGTCATTATCCTTGAATCCTTCGACTCTAAGTCTGACTCGCTTAGTATTTTTTTTAGATGATTTGTTATTAAGGCCGTTGAACCAGGTAGCATTGGAAATGCTCCAACATTTACCTTATCTATAGTATTATAAAACCTATTTGACATAAATGTTTTTTCATCAGAGCATGGAAACATTACATAAGCTCCGAACGTATCATACTTATAGTTTATAGTATCATCTGTTTCTGATACTATAGCATCCCTATACCTATGCATTACATTTATATCTTCCTCTAAGGGACTTTCATTGCCATTTGCATCAATTTTCATCCTATATTTTGCGTCAAAAATATACGTTCTTTTTTCCTTAGAATTTATATTTTCTATATGTAAAACTGTATCAGGTCTTTGTATAGTTGTAGGTACTGAATAACTTTTGTTATACCACAATCTTAAAGATTTATTATCTTTTTTATATATCATAGAAGCTTCTTTATCTGTATTTAATCTTAAGTATAAACCATTATCTTTATAATCAATAATTCCATATTGAACTACATCATATCCTAAGTCATATAATATTTTGTGAAATTTAATATAACACCACATCTCATATAATTGATATATCTTCTTAGGACTTATCTTAAATAAATCGTCACCTAAATCTAATCCTTTTGATAAAACTTTATATTTTTTATAAGCATCTTTATATCCATGTGACATCTTAAAAACTAAACTCATAGTATTTTTCGGCTCTATATTACTTATATTTTTAAAATGTTTTTTTAAGTATAAATTTAAATCTAACTTCTTTTTAGATAATTTATATTTTGAATCTATTATATCCTTATATATTTGCCCATTAGTTTTAATTAATAATCTTTCCAGATACTCTATTCTTCTTATAATGTCTTGAATCATATATTTTATAATTTGATTTTCAAAAATATTTGTAGTAGTATCTTTCTTTAATTCAATTACCTTACTTGATATATAAGTCTTATTTCCAATATTTATAAATCCATCTTTATTTTCAATTAATAAGTTTGGCTTAGTTCTTACATAATTTCTTGTATTCTTAGAGATTTTCTTAGCTTTATGAATCGATACTATATTTTCTTTTTCTATTATATTATGTTTAAAGTTATTGACAATAAAATCTAAACTATTTATAAATTCGTCAAATATTTTATCTAGAATATTTATAAATTCAGTATTCGTTTGTTTTTTTGTATCAATTAACTTTGACTCTAAATACGTTTTATCTATCAAATTAAAAGCAATACTTGATATTTCTTCATTTATCTCATAAATCATTTCTTCATAATCTTTTTTATAATCCATTTTTGTTGGAAATACTTCTATAATAATCGTCAAAACTTTTATATTATCATTATATATATCTATATTAGTATATCCAACGTCACCATTGAACTCTAAAAAACCAAAAGTTATATTTTTTACTTTTTTAAAGTATTTATTTATATCAATCCCGTTTTGAATAAAATTAAGATTGGTATATTCACTCGATTCTATTATAAAATCATATTGTCCATTTTCAAAAAATAATGGCAACATTTGATTTCCACTAATACTAACTAATTCATTGTTAATTTGTTTTGTTTTTACACTTATATTATTTTTTGATATCACATCTATAAATGCTGGTGTATTTAAGTTAATTTTCCGATTTACTGTTAACTCATCTAAATTCTTTCCAAAAACTTGAACATTGATATATTCATCTTCAATTTGTAATAGCTCTGTACTACCAGAAGGATACATATCCATTTTCATAACTCCTTAACATTTCTATAATTTTATTACTAGTTAACTTATAACTTGAATTACTTATATCCAAATTATCTAAATATCCTAATGTATCATATATTTGATTAAATGGATTTAAATAATTAAATAAATCTATTAAGAGAAGTTTTATTTCATAATCACTACCATTTACTCTAGGCAATATTTTTTGAAGTAATTGATAATCAAATGCTCTATTTTCGTCTATAAGATTATTGCAATTTTTATTCTCCAACATATAGAATACTATCTCATCTCTAATTCTATATCCAAAATGTCTATTATACTTCTTCATTATATTGTAAATATCTATAATCTTATTATTAATATTATTTACAAATGATGAATCTGCTTCTACTGCATCTTTTATTGTTAAATAGCTGGTCTTAAAATTACTATCATCTAAATATTTTGGTTCAATATCTCTATAATTAAATTCTAATAACTCTAGGTTTACTTTTGAAAATTCTATAGTATTAGCTCTATCCAGTACTTTTTCACTAAATGAAAAAGTCGTATCATCCATATTTACTGTTCCTACTATTATTATATTGTCCGAAAGATAAACATCCTGATATTCATTTTTTTTCTTAAAATAACCCTTTGGAAAAATTCGTTCAGTTTTAATATCACCATCATCATTAAATCTTGTTTCTATTAGGCTTAAATAGTCACTTAGATAGTATTCTACCCTAGCTAAGTTCATCTCATCTAAACAAATAATATATGGATTGTTTTTATTTTCAATTTGATTTGCTTCATATGCGATTTCTGTTAACAAACCTGGAACATAGTTACCATTTATATCTATATATCCAAATAATTCTGTTCCGTCATTCCAATCAGGTTTTACACTAATTAATCTAAATCTACCATTTTCACTATTTGCACCAATTGCATTTGCAAAAAGTTGAATTAATTTTGATTTTCCTGTTCCACTTATTCCTGCCATAAGTACAAATGGTTTTGTTTTTATAGATAAATATAAATTTGCTATATCTTCATCATCAAATATAAATCCTTTTGATTCTATATATTTACTTATATGATTAATCATTTTATGTGAATTTAAATTTATATTATATTCCTGAGAAGTATTGTAATCACTTAAGTAATTATAATCTTCAGTTTTATAATTCTTTAATAATTGATTATAAAATATATCTATATCATTATTTGGTAATCTTTCGTATAGATAATCATATATCTCTAATACTTCTATCAAATCACCTAATATATTTAAATTATTACTTTTCAAATCTTCTAATTTATATTCTTTACTTATTATGTTACAACTCTCATATCCTTTTCCTAATTCATTCTCAGCATTTAAATCAATACTATTTAAATAAGGTGATATATCATATTCCTGAGATATAACTTTTCGAATTTCTTGACTAAATTCTTGTGTTTTATCTACTATGCTATTTTCCTTATAAAATGTAAAACCTTGGTTTATAGATAAATAAACTCTTTTCATATCCGAACTAAATAAAAATACTATATATATTCCCTTTTGGGCAGATATGGTAATATTTTTATTAAAAATACAAATCCAAGGTATTTCAGCCCAATTACCCGCACCTGGAGATCCTTTAATTATAAATTCATTTTTACTTAATCCGAATATTTCTTTTTCGATTATTGTTGTAATATTTTGTCTTAAAAATATGGCTATTTTATTTTCTTTAAAGGGATTTAACTTTTCCTTTGTATAATTTTTCATTATATAAACTAAACCGTCTTGTAAACTCATATTGTCCATAGAATCAGCTCCTTTATATAAGATTATATATTAAAGCCTTACTAAGATCCAGAAGACAAATTAGAATTTAAAAGGTTTAGATTCATATTATTCGCAAATTTATTTATAAGCTTTAATTTATTTTTTAATATCGCCAATGTGAACAAGTGTAATTCTAAATTAAATAAAATATGTTATATGTGATATATGCACAATAATTTAGAAATGGAAGTAAAAGCTATAAACTAATACTAAAACTAGAATTACTACTTTTTATCTTATAAATAACAATTTCTCTTATTAAGTATTTTCAATTCAAATTTTATAAAAAATATAATAAGAGCTATTAAACTTTTAATTTAATAGCTCTTATTTAATCAATTTATAATAAAATTCTTATTCATATAGCTCTACTTTATCTACACTTTCTAAAAACTCTAAATATTCATCTTTTGTCATAAGTGGTTCAAAATTATCTAATATATCTTTTGCATTTTTTGCATTGTCAAATAGTAAATCTATAACTGTAAGTGCCATTGCTTTTGCAGGCATAATATAAGCTATCTCATCATCTACTACTTTATAATCTCTTGTATGAAGATTACCTACTATTCCACCTATCATTGGATGCATTGTTGGCATTATATGAGATACATCTCCTAAGTCAAATGATCCAGTAAAATCTCCACCTTCTATTATTTCATCTTCCTTAATACCTAATATTTTTAAGTTATCTTTAAATAAAGAATCTAAACTATCATATTTTAATATTGGTAAGTACCCTGGAATACTAGTTATTTCTACTTTTGCTCCAAGAGCCATTGCACCAGCTTTTAAAGATCTATCAACTTTATAATTTGCATCTAACATTCCATCAATTGTTCTAGCTCTAACATAAGCTTCCATTTGAACATCATGTGGTACTGAGTTAACTATATCTCCACCTTTTGTAATTATAGAATGTACTCTAACTCTATCTATGTCTTTAAATGTTTCCCTTTGGGCATGGATATTATTTATTGCCAGATTAGCAGCATTCAGAGCATTTACACCCTCTTCTGGTGCTGAACCTGCATGGGACTCAACCCCTATAAATTTAATTTGTTTACCAATAAAACCATTACTAACCGGACCAACTAATGCTTTTTTCCCACCCATATCTAGAGAATGAAACATCATAGCCATATCAACATCATCAAAATAACCTTTTCTAATTAATTCCTGTTTACCACCAAAATATTTTAATTTTCCTTCTTCTCTTAATTTTGATCTATATTCTAATTCTATAAACTCTTCTGATGGTGTTGCTATTATTGATACATTCCCTGGTAGCTCATTCATTACACCACTTTTTACTAGACCTAATGCCGCGCCTAACATCCCTGCTATCTGATTATTATGGCCACAAGCATGAATAGCTCCAGTCTCTACTGAGTCTTGGTGAGATACGCATGATATAGCATCTAGTTCACCTAATATCGCTATATTAGGTCCATCTTGACTTCCTTTAATCACCGATTTACATCCTGTTACTGCTATATTTTCTTCTACATCCAATTCTAATTCTTTTAAAAACTCTACAGTTCTTTTTGTTGTTTCTACTTCTTTATATCCATACTCTGGAGTTGCATATATGTCTTTGTTTACTTTTATTATTTCATCTTTATTTTCATCAATAGCTTTTATTACTCTTTCTTTTAAATCATTTATATTCATTATTCAAACTCCTTTCATAATTTTAAGTATTAATTAAATATAACCATGAAAAAATCACCTAATAGACTTGAAATTAAGAATGTTCCAGCCATAACTAATATAGATATTATAACTGCTCTTATTCCTAGTTCCTTAAATGCATTCCAATCTTTACCTATTAATACTCCTGCATAACCTAGTATTGGAGTTACAACTGACATTAATGAAACATTGTTTACATGGTAAATAACTTGCTCTGAAACAGGTGAAATTGGTAATGATATGAAAATTGCTATAAAGGATATCCATAATACAGATGACATTTTTTCTATAGGAACTATATAAGATAAGCTATAACCTACTAGAGAAATTGCTCCAAGTATTAATAAACCTGGTAAAGATTGAGCTATTCCTGTGTCATACCCTACCAAATTTCCAATTGCTGAAAAAATAATACTTAAGAATAAAGCACCCAATACATTTGGTATATTTTCTTTTAATTTAGTCATTATTAGCACCATCCTTTACTGGTTTTTTTCTTAATTTATCTAATCTCTTATATAAGAACTCTGTTAAAGGTAATCCTAAAAACATTCCTAGTGGAAGTGCTATTACACTTGATATTAGATTACTTAACCCTGCAAATGCAGTCATTTGAGATTCTAATTCAGGATACATGTCTATTAAAACAGCAAGGCCTGCTGTCATCATGGAAGCACTTCCTGCGCCCACTCCCATAGAAGCTCCTATAGGACTTACTATTCCAATTGCCATAATAACAGAAACTAAAACACTCATTACAATTGGTCCTAGTAATGTACCAACTATATATACAGCCATAACTCCTCTAAATTCAGGGGACTCTCCACCATAAGTATCTTGTATTAGACCTACATTGGCCTCTCTACTTAAAGCATGACTCATACCAACTGACTCTCTTCCCATTCCCATCATTACTGCAAGTGGTAAAGCTAATAAAATAGTACCTAAGTTACCAAAGTTTTGTAATATTAGAGCAACTCCTGCTTGTTTTATTTGTTCCATTGATGCACCACTATTTACACCAAGTTTTGCAACTAATAATGATAATCCTATCCCCATCATAAAATTAGCATTTGGAGCATTTTTTGCAGTAACAAGTTTTAATGGTTTGATCATATATATTGCAAACACTATAAGCATTGACCAAATTAATGGCGATAAAACTATATTAATCTGACCTAAAGATATACTTTTTGATCCAATTAGCTCCGCTGCAATACTTGCAAAAAGTGCAACAATATGTAACTTATAATCTTTAATAATATTCTTTTTCTCTTCCAACTTCATCCCTCCATATTTTTATTTAAATGTTAATTAAAGATATTAACGACGTGTCGTTAGGTTGTCTTTAATTATGTATCTATTATATGTAAACGGTATCAATATGTCAATAAAAAAGATAAGATTTTAAAATCTTATCTTTATAATGTCACTTTTATTATTTTTTTAGGTCTTCCAACTGATTTATTTACCTCTTGCCCAACTTCTTTTGCAAAATTGCTTTCTGTAAGCTTATTTATTATCCTATTGGCAGTCCTAACGCTTACATCAAGATATTCTGCTAAAAGATCACTCGTAAATTCATTAATATTATATTTATCATTCATTGATTTTATCATTTCTAAATGATGAACATTAACTCCTGTAGTTTCAGATATTTCTATCATATCTGAATTTACAATATAACTATATTCAAGGTTTCTATTAGTCAAAAGTGGGCCTTTGATTTTTTCACCGTCCACTTTAAATATACTACTTTTATTCATTTGTATAGATGCATTAAGGGCCTTCCTTGCATTTAGTTCGCATTCTCTTGATGTCTTTCCAAGGCCTATACCTGAAAATATGATAATATTTTCTTTTTCTAAAAACTTCATTATATTTTTTAATACACTTAAGTTATCTAAATTTTCTACTGCTCCTCTTGTGGAATATATGATATACCTATCCCAACTTAAGGTAAATATACTTCCCTGTATTTCTTTTATATACCCCGATAGCTTATTCTCTACTAAGGAGTTTATTTCTAGTTTTCTATACTGAGATATATTTTCCTTATGTCTTATTTTCAAAACCTGAATAGCTAAACTCGATTCCTTGGCTATATCTTGGTTTATTTTAGAGATAAGATTATTAATAGTCGTTCTTATTGTAGATTTTGTTGGGTACATCCTGACAACATTATACCCCATGTTTTTTAGTTCCTCATAAACCCATCCTAAAGCAATTATAGAAACACAATCAGGATTATCTTCTTGCTTTTTTTTATGAAAATCTAAATATGATTTTTCTGGAATTAAATGATTATACTCCATTAAATCAATTTCAAGATTATCTTTTAACTTAAACTCATCTAAAACATCAAGTAAAGCGTCTTCCCTTACTACATCTATAGATACTTTAGTACAATCCGGAAACTCCTCTTTTAACATCCAGAATGCCTTCATTATGCTACTAGTATAAAAAGGTACATACATATGTGGTTTATTTATTTCTACTTTTTCTATTACTTTATAGTATACCCCCATACCAGTCAATATTATTCCATCACATTCTTTTTCAGCCCTATTTATTAATAAGTAAGCCTCCTCAGTTTGGCTTACTTCATAAATGTTTACACTAATATCTGGAAATGATCTATTCATCACGTCCATTATTGAATTACATGAATCAAGTGGTCCAATAATTCCTATTTCCATTTATATCATTCCTTGCATGTTATTTTCTATTTCCATTTCAATTATAACAAGCATTTATTTTTAAATCAATTTTAAGAATATGCTAATAACTACTTTGAGGAAAAATAGTATTTTAAACTAATGAGTAAATCATGATTTATTTATATAGTATTTTAGCTTCATCTCTTTGAGAGCTTCTTTTATATTTGACATCAGGATATCCTATAACAAGTGTTGTAACTACTTTTTTATCTGGAAATTCTAATTCTTTTCTTATGGCTTTAGATAGCTTTGTAGCATAAGCAAAAAAACCGCTATACAAGACTCCAAGATTCAGGGATTCTGCCATTAAAGCCATATTAGAGGCTGCTAGAGCACCATCTATATCATTATCTGCCATAATAACTATTGCTATTGGTGCATTTTTAAAGAAAAAATTATCATCCACTTCAAAATCCATATATGTTTTATTAAACAACTTTCCAACTTTCATTAATTTTCCAAATTCTTTTACTGCAATCTTCTCCAAAGAGTCTTTTTCTTTATCTAAGATTACATAACATACACCTTGGTTATTTCTTGCTGTTGGAGACCATCTACCAGCTTCAATTATCATATCTAATTTTTCTTTTTCTATTTTAATATCTTTGAATTGTCTAATAGACCTCCTAAAAATTATAGAATTTAATAAATCATTAGGGTTAAGGTTTTTAAACGACTCATCTATTTCATATGGTTTCTCATTATATCCTGTTATAATAACAGCATTTGTAGGGCAAACTGCACTACAATGTCCACACTTTAAACAATTCTGACTCTTTACTTCAGCTTTATTTTTATCATTTATAAAAATATTATCCTGTAAACAGTCTTTAACACACTTCTTACAAGCTATACATTTATCATCAATAATTATTTTATGGTCCATCTCTACCTCCATTTTATCCTACAAATAGTTATCTTACAGATTTCTTATTTTAAATAATATTTACTATATGTTTAATTCAACGATTACAGCAAACCCATAATTTTTAAAATTATAATCGAAAAATAAATACAAGATACTAGAATATAATTATGTTCTTTATTTTATCTACCTCTTTAATTGCTTTAATTAAAAATATAGGGAAAATAATAGACATAACTATTGATAAAAGCTTAAAAATATCCTCCATTAAATTTTCTCCTTTCAATTAAATAAATTATATCACACACTATAGAATTAAAATTTATTATATAAAGTATTATCTCGTATAAGTAAGTACTTTAACTAAAAACTTAACAAATATTATAATAATTAAACCTCTCCAAGTAGTATTAACTTAGAGAGGTTTAAACTATAAATTTCTTAGGGTAAGAAAATCTATAGTGGAATAGGTATAATTACAATTTAAGATAGCAATTATTTAACTATAATAACTTTATTTTCCATTTCTTGTATTTGTGGTATTTGTGAAAGTAAACTAGCAGCCTCAGCTCTAGTTATATTTTTTTTAGGTAAAAGCATATTATCTTGATTACCTTTAATATATCCTATTTTTATTAGATCATTAGTCTCTTCTCTTGCCCAATTATCTAGATCCTTATTGTCTTTAAATTTTTCTGCTAAGTTTTCCCCACCATAATATGGTTCTACTTTATACAAACTTGACACTGCCACAAAAAATTCCTGTCTGGACATTGGACCATTAGGAATAATTGTAAGACCATCCTCACTTTGAAGTATGTCTCTTGCAACAGCCTTTTGTATAGATTCATAATGTACGTGTGATTGATCTATATCTTTATATTTACTTAAATCGGCTTTTTCTGTTAATTCAACAGAATTATCTATAAGATATGCAATCTCTGCTCTTGTTAAATATCCATTTGGATTAATCATTCCATCCACAGGTTGTAATAAACCTTTTTCTATTAGCATTTCTATTGGCTCCCTAGCCCATTTTTGTGTTGGTATATCTTTAATAATTTCTTCTTTTTTTATTCCTTCTGCTAGTACTGGAAAAACTAAACTTATAATTAAAACTGATACAATTGATATTATAAATAATTTCTTATCATATTTATTCATATGCTATGCCTCCTATAATTTTATATTTTAAATTACTATATTATAAATGATTCTATGTAATCATACCTAACATATCTAACTTTATAATTATATGTAACACTTACTCTACAATACTTTGTAAAATAAATCACTATCACCTATTTAAGCCATCTATAAGCAATTTATTGAGAATATTTTGATTCTAATATATATTTAAGTCAAAAAAATAGTATAGGAGAATGCCTATACTATTTTTTGAAAATATATGAATTTAAAAATATAAATAATATAATTATTTATTAAATATTTCATATAGACTTGCTATAAATTATTTAAAATTTGTATTAATTATATTTTAATTTAATTCTGATTTATATTTATTTCTCCATTAACTAACTCAATATTTATAAAATTAATTGCATCTCCCACTTTAGCACTAAAATCTTTTAAGCCTACTCCCATGCTTGAAAATTCATCAAGTATTGAATACTTTCCATTTACAAGCTCTGTTGTTATTGTGGAATTATATTCATCAAAATATATATTAACACTTCCATTTGTTATTTCTGCATTAATATTATAATCTTTTTCTCCTTTTAAATTTAAAGTTCCATTGGACATATCTAGAACTAAATTATCCAACACCACTTCACTTGTTAACATTCCATTTATAGCTTCAACATTTAAATTTAATAATATATTTTCTGGTATGTATATGAATACCTTAGAATTTATATTTTTATTTGAATTGACCTCTTTAAGTAAAATGGAATTATTAAGTTCTTTTATAGTTATAAAGTCATCTATTTTTTCATATGTTTTATTTGTTAAAATTTCAATTCTATATTCATCTGATGATTTTACTGATATAGAAGTATTTATAAGATCAAGGTCAATTTTATCAATATCTCTACTTATATCCATATTAAGAATGCTATGATATTCATTATAATGTTTATTAAAACTGTCACTATTAAAGTTTAATGTTTTAAAACTACTTAAATCATTAATTAGAAATGATACAATTCCTAAAGCCAAAGATAATATTAAAACTAATAAAAGGATTTTTATAAAGTTATTTTTCATTGTCATCCCACCTTTTTTTGAATTGCCACTTTATAGATATAAGTATATTTTTTATTCCTTTTATAAATAAAATAATAATCTTATATAATATGATTATAAGTAATATAGATAAACACACAGTAAAAATAGATACTGATATTTTAGTAAGAGGGTGTAAATTTAATAGGCTATATGGAACTGATATGAAACTTGGAACAAAGAAAAAAGGAAAGCTAGATAAAAATATAACTATAGAAAAAATGACTAATCCTACTACCATACCTCCTAATCCTATAAGTCCACCAAAGATACCCATAATTAAACCAAATATTGCAAGTATAACTGGACTTAAAAATATAAATCCTACAATTATAAATACAATTTTTAATATCTTACTAATCGTTGAGTTTTCAGGATTATTATTTATAAAATCTGATTCATTTACTTTTTTATTTGTAAAAACCCTTTCAGTTTCTAAAAACTGCTCAGCTATAAATTTAGGTGAACCTAACTCATCACTTATTTCTTCTTCAGTTTTATTGTTTTCTAAACCAATGCTAAAATGTTCTTCGTAATCATTGATAATATCATCCACAACATTTTTAGGTAGATTTGATAGATAATATCTTAATAAATCTAAATATTCATTTTTTTTCATTTAATCCCTCCTTAACATACTATTTATATCATTTGAAAAACTTTCCCACTGATTAAGTTTTTCTTTATAAGCTTTATGACCTGTCTCTGTTAAATTATAGTATTTTCTAGGCGGGCCACTCGATGATTCTAAAAGATATGTATTAACATATCCTTCTTTATTAATTCTTCTAAGTAAAGGATATATAGTTCCTTCAGAAATATCTATGTATTTAGAAATTTCTTCTACAAGTTCATAACCATACATATCTTTTTCTTTTAATGATGATAAAACTAGTAACTCGAGGATACCTTTTTTTAACTGTATTATCATTAATATCACCTCACTAATAATATATCATACACTACCTTTTGATACAAGGTACCTTTCTATAGTTATCAATAAACTTTCTATGTACATTTATTTTTGTTATGATATAATTTGATAAAAAGTATATGGAGGTTATATATGATTGATGTTTTATATGATGGCATAAATAAAATACTTACTTACTATGATTTTAAATTTATGTCTAATTATATATTCTTAATAATAATTATTATTAATGCATTAAAAGCTTTTATGAGGTATAAAGAGATTGTAACAAGTGGCATTCAGTTTAAAGGATTTATTAAATCTGAAATTTTAATTAGTCTTTTATCTTTGTTCGGAATATTTACAGAAGCTTATTTTCAAAAAACACTATACGATCTGTTTGATTACTATAATAAATACAACAATTCTATTAATTATTTAGCACTTATAAGTTTATTATTTTTCTTGGTACAAATTTTCTTTATTTTTAAATGTAATTTACTTACTTATAAAAAAGAATAGCAAAAAGCAAAAGGAAAATCCTTTTGCTTTTTTTAATAAATTATTTTGAGTTATCTAACTATAAAATCCTATAATAACTAGTAGTTATATTATAAGAGGATTACCATAATATGCTGCTTTTAGTACTTCTTTCAAGTCGTCTACACTTGTTTCTCTTGGATTTGAAGCTGTACATGGATCTAGAACTGCATTTTCTGCTACGAAATCAAGTGTATCTAAGAATAATTTTTCTTCTACCCCTGCTTCTTCTAATGTCTCTGGTATATCTAATACTGCATTTAAATAATTTATAGAATCTATCAATGAATCAACTAATTGTTTATCAGTGTTACCAGATAATCCTAGCATCCTTGCAATATTTGCATATCTATCTAAACAAACCTTAGAATTAAATTTAATTACATATGGTAATAACATGGCATTACAGCAACCATGAGATATATCATATTGAGCTCCTATTTTGTGTGCTAAACTATGTGTAATACCTAGTAATGCATTACTAAATGACATACCTGCTAAACATTGTGCAACATGCATTTCTCCACGTGCATCAGGACACCCATTATAAGAGTCTACTAAATTATCATATATCATTTCTATAGCTTCTTTTGCCATTGAATCTGATATATTAGATCTTGCTGTTGCAACATATGCTTCAAGTGCATGAGTTAATGCATCCATTCCTGTGTGTGCAACTAGAACCTTAGGCATAGTTTGTGGTATATCTGAATCAAGTATAGCAATATCTGGTGTGATTTCAAAATCTGCTAAAGGATATTTAACTTTTTCAGAGTAATCAGTTATTACTGAAAAAGCTGTTACTTCTGTTGCTGTTCCACTTGTTGATGGTATAGCTACAAAAATTGCTTTTGTACGTAATTTTGGTAAACTAAACGGATCTTTTATATCATCAAATGTTTTTTCTGGATATTCATAAAATACCCACATAGCTTTAGCCGCATCAATCGGTGATCCTCCACCTATTGATACTATAACATCAGGTTCGAAATTTCTCATAGCTTCAGCACCCTTCATTACAGTCTCAACTGATGGGTCTGGTTCAACTCCTGTAAATAATTCTACTTCTAAACCTGCTTCTTCTAAGTACTTTTGTGTTTTATCTAAAAAGCCAAATTTCTGCATTGATGATCCACCCGTTACAATCATTGCTCTTTTATAGCCTTTTAAGTTCTTAAGTTCTTCTAGTGCTCCCTGTCCAAAATAAATATCTCTAGGTAATGTAAATCTAGCCATATATATCTCCTCCTTAACATTTGTTATTAAATTAACATTGTTTTACAGTATTATATTACCACGTTGTGAAATACTTGTCAATCTTAAATGACAATATTATAAAATTAAAGTATATAAGCTGTAATGACTAGATATCTTACTTAAGTATTGGTAACGTTACCAATACTTAAATATTTACTACAAATTTATAGTAATTTTTTTACTTTAATAAAGTGTATAGTTATAGTCATAAAATATATAGATTTGTCCGCTACTCTTTTTTCCATATCATTGTATATTCTACCTGATTATTTAATGTATCTATTTTTTCATCTATTACGCTGAAATTTTTTTTCATATAAAAATTATAAGCATTAATATTTTCTTTATATACATCAAGAATTAACAAATTATAATTCGTCTTTAATTTATTAATAAGTAATGTTCCTAATCCTTCATTTCGATATTTCTTATCTATGAATATACCTGCAATATAATTATCCATAACACCTGTAAATCCTAATATATTATTATTTTTATATATTAAAAAAACATCTGCTTTTGGAATTAATAGTTTTACATTATTAAAATTACTTATCCAATAGCTTTCATCTATAAATTTATGACTATCTAGATTACTTTCAAGCCATATGTCCATTATTTTATTTAACTCATCTTCACTTTCTAATTTTCTTATCTTAATATCCTCGTTATTCATATTCATTCTCCCATCTATTTAAATTCTATTATATTACAAAAGACATAAAAATACTCAGTAATTTAAATTTACTGAGTATTTAAGAATTTCTGTATAAATTTATAGTTTTTGATTTAAGAATGCTTTAAGTAAATCAACGCATGCTACTATATCATTTTTAGATGCCATTTCCACAGGTGAATGAACATACCTGATAGGAAGCGATATAACTCCTGATGGAACACCTGTCTTAGTTAAATGTATGGCTCCTGAGTCAGTTCCTGCTCCCTCCAATATCTCCATTTGATACTTTATATTATTTTCTTTAGCTAAACCCATTAGGTTATTTTTTAATTCAGGATTTGTAATAAGCGATCCATCTTTAACTTTTATGGCAGCTCCTTTATCTAATCCTAATGCTAATCTTGTAGCTTTTGGTGTATCACCACTCATAGTAACGTCTAAAGCTATTGCAATATCAGGATCAACTGAATAAGCTGAGGTCTTAGCTCCTCTTAATCCAACCTCTTCTTGTGTAGTAAATACAAAGTATAAATCATTTTCATTATTAGTTATGCTTTTTAAAGTTTCAATAGCTATATAACAACCTACCCTATCATCCAAGTAAGAAGAAAAAATCACATTCTCATTTTCTTCAAAGCCACCTTTATATATTGCGATATCACCAATTTCAACTTTTAATTCTGCTTCTTCTTTAGTAAAAGCTCCTATATCTATATACATATCTGATAATTTTAATTTCGATAAATCATCTACAGGTTCTGCATTTATTATTCCCGTTGTATTATTTTCAAATATTACTCTTTGTCCTAAAGAAATACTCGGTGATATTCCACCTACATTTGTAAATCTTACAAACCCATTATCATCTATATCAATAACCATAAATCCTATTTGATCCATATGAGCTGCAATCATAACCTTTTTACCTGGTCCCTTTTTTCTAGTTATTAAGTTACCTAATGAATCTATTTTTATCTCATCTACATATTCTTCTATCTCTTCTTTAATCACTTCTGCTATATATTCTTCTCTACTTGATGGGCCATAAGTAGATACTAATTTTTTTAATAAATTTGAATTTATTTGCATTATAATTCCTCCTTAATTAAATCATTATCTAATTTTAACAAAATTTCTCTTGATAATTTTAATGTATTATTATAGTCATTTAAATCCATCACAGATGTCGTAGAGTGAATATTTCTACATGGAACAGATACAGTTATAGTTTTACATCCTTCTTTATTTGTATGAATCTGTCCAGAATCATTTCCCCCCATTGCAGTTGTCCTGAATTGGTAAGGAATGTTCTCTTTTTTAGCTATATCTACTATATAATCTCTTACATCTTTGA
>CAYPYI010000029.1:0-16616 GCA_964415085.1 uncultured Tissierellaceae bacterium | reverse complement strand
TATGAATTTTCTTTAGTTTCATTATTTATTATATATAAGGTATAATAGTTTTATATAAAACAAGAAAGTGTGATTAAATGTTAGATGAAAAATATAATGACTTGTTAAGTTATTTAAGACAATTTGAAAAAGTTGCCTTAGCTTATTCATCAGGTGTAGATAGTAATTTTTTATTATATGCGCTTAATGAAGCAATAGGTAATGAGAATATTCTAGCTGTTACAATAAATGGAGATATGAACTTAAAAGAAGAGTTAAAAGACAGTAAATTATATACAAAGATGTTAAATATAGAACATGAAATAATAAATGTTGATATTGAAGGAATAGAAAATTTTAAAAAGAATCCTAAAGATAGATGTTACTATTGTAAAAAAATGATTTTTCAAGAGATTATATCTGTATCAGAAAAAAGAGATATATATTTAGTGTTAGATGGTACTAACAAAGACGATACACTTGATTATAGACCTGGACTTAAAGCTTTAGAGGAGCTTAAGATAATTTCTCCTTTAAAAGAGCTATCTTTTACAAAAGAAGAAATAAGATTACTTTCTAAAAGTAAAAATATTAAAACCTGGGATAAGCCATCTATGGCATGCTTAGCATCTAGAATTCCATATGATGAAGAAATAACAAAAGAAAAACTAAATATAGTAGAATTAAGTGAAACTTACTTATATAATTTAGGATATAAGGATTTTAGGGTTAGGGTTCATGAAAAACTAGCAAGAATAGAGCTTAATAAACTAGATATAGAAAAGTTTATAGTATCAAAAGACTATGAAAAAGTTGAAAAATACTTTAAAAGTATAGGATTTGTTTTTGTATCACTTGATTTAACAGGATATAAAACAGGTAGTATGAATAATATACTTTAGAAAGAGGTGTATTATGGATAAAGATAATATAAAATATATATTAGATCAATATAAAAATGAAAAAATAAGTGAAGAAGATGTTTTAAGTTTTATAGAACAGATGAACTATAAGGATTTAGGATATGCAAAAATAGATAATAATAGAAAGAAAAGAAATGGATATAGTGAGGTAATATACTGTGAAGGCAAAACAGAAAGTCAAATACAAGGTATATTACAATACATGATTGATAGTGGTGAGTCTAATATTTTAGGAACAAGGGCCAATAAAGATATATATGAAGCGGCCTTGGAAATATGTGAAAGTGTAGTTTACCATGAAGATGCAAGAATAATAATTGTAAATCCAAAAGAAATAGAAAAAACAAAAAATAAAATTGCAGTTATAACAGGTGGTACTACAGATATAGCAGTAGCAGAAGAAGCAGCAATTACTTGTGAAGTGTTTGGAAATACTGTAGATAGAATTTATGATGTTGGAGTTGCAGGTATTCACAGACTACTAGGAAATTTAGATAGAATAAATGAGGCTAATGTCATAATTACAATAGCGGGTATGGAGGGAGCTTTAACAAGTGTTGTAGCTGGACTTGTTGATAAACCAGTAATAGCAGTACCAACTAGTGTGGGATATGGAACAAACTTAAATGGATTAACGGCTTTATTATCCATGCTTAATTCTTGTTCATCAGGTGTAAGTGTTGTAAATATTGACAATGGATTTGGTGCAGCTTACTTAGCTAGCATGATAAATAAAATGAATGAGGAGAGATAGACTTGAATATATTATATTTGGACCTTTTTGCAGGTATTAGTGGGGATATGACACTAGGTGCATTTCTAGACTTAGGAGTTAAGGAAGAAGTATTGTTAGATGGGTTTAAAAAATTAAACTTAGAAGAAGAATTTGAAGTTAAAATAGAAAAAGTAGTTAAAAATGGTATATCAGGAACTAAAGTAAATATTATATTAGAAGAACATCATCACCATGATCATGACGATCATGATCATGAACATGAAGAAGAACATCACCATCATGAACATAGAAATCTATTTGATATTGAAAAATTAATTGATGAGAGCTCACTAAAAGAAGATATAAAAGATTTAAGTAAAAGGATATTTAGACATGTTGCATTAGCAGAGTCAAAGGTTCATAACGAACCACTTGATAAAATACATTTTCACGAAGTAGGTGCTACAGATTCTATTTTGGATATTGTTGGTACAGCAATTTGCTTAAGTGAATTAGATGTAGATAGAATAATATCATCTCCAGTTCATACAGGAACAGGATTTGTAAATTGTCAGCATGGGATTATACCAGTACCAGTACCAGCAACAATGGAGATATTAAAAACTTGTAAAATACCAACTTATTCTAAAGGTATAAATAATGAACTTGTTACTCCTACTGGAGCTGCTATAGTGGCAGAACTTGTGGATGAGTTTATGTATTTAGATAATGTGGAAATTGAGAAAATAGGTTATGGTGCGGGGGATAGAGACCTAGAAATACCAAATATGGTAAGAATGGTTTTAGGAAAAAAAAAGTAAAAAATAATTCAGAAGATATAGTAAAATTAGAAACTAATATAGATGATATGACAGGAGAAGAGTTAGGTTATTTATTAGAATTACTTTTTGAAAATAATGTAAAAGATGCATATTATACATCTATATATATGAAAAAAAATAGGCCAGCTGTCATATTAAACGTTATAATTTCAAAGGAAGATGTTGAAAATATAAGTACTTTAATATTTAAGCACTCAACATCTCTAGGAATCAGAACTTATAATATTGATAGAATAACTATGGATAGAGAAGTTGTTAATAAAGAAACTGAATTTGGACATGTTAGATATAAAATATCTAAATATAATGATATTGAAAAAATAAGTATTGAATATGAAGATTTAAAGAGAATATCTAAAGACACGGAACTATCTATAAGGCAATTATATAATAAACTTATTTAGGAGGATTGTTATTGGAAATTAGAGAGTCTAGCTATAAGGGCTTAGAAAGTATAGAAATAGAAACAGATAAATTGGTATATAAATTTATTCCTCAATTAGGATTAAAACTTGCATCGATATATATTAAAGAGAAAGATAGAGAAATATTATATCAATCTAGTGATGATTTTAAATTACCAGAGTATAAAGATAAATATTTAGATTATGATATATCTGGTATTGATGATATTATACCAACACTTGAACCTTGTAAGTATCCCAATGGTAAATATGAAGGTTTAAATTTACCAGATAGAGGAGATGTATGGAGTAGAGAAGTTGAAACAAAAATTAAAAAAGAATCAATAAGCTCAGAGATATTATTAAAAAGTTTGCCTCTTAAATTTGAAAAGGAAATATCTTTAAAAGATGATTTAACTCTTAATATGAAATATAAGGTTACTAATTTAAGTGATTATGATAGCTATTATTTATGGACACTACAAAATTATCTATATTTTAGTGAAAATGCAGAGTTTATATTTGATAAAGCAGATTTTATTGCAGTAAATGTTTTAACAAATGAAGATCTTACAAGATATAACTTAAAAAACTTAAATGAATAT
Source organism: uncultured Tissierellaceae bacterium (assembly GCA_964415085.1). Lineage (GTDB taxonomy): Bacteria > Bacillota > Clostridia > Tissierellales > Tissierellaceae > CAYPYI01. Next base: position 13,148 of record CAYPYI010000029.1, on the reverse strand, counting down.
AGAGATGATAGAAATTATAAATATTTCTTTTGGGGTAAAAGAAAAAATGGGATTGTAGGAATAAATTATAAAGATGAACAAATTGTATATAAGTTAGAGTATGATGTGGATAAGATTCCGTATTTAGGCATATTTATCAACAGAAAAAATAATAAGATATCAATAGAGCCTACTAATAGTTTCTTTGATTCTATCGAAGTTGCACATGACAATAATAGTATACATGAAATTAAAGGTAGAGCTGTAGACGAATTTGATATTGATTTAAAAATAGAATACTAAAAGAAAAAACTAAACCATGGGTTTAGTTTTTTTCTTAATATTCTAATCTTTTTCTTTTAAACATATGATTTACTTTACATGCTCCTAATATTACTGCACTAGTTCCTAATACTCCTAATGTTAATCCTGCAGTAAATCCTACTTTTGAGCCAACTTTAGCTCCTGTTTTAATACCTTTTTGAGCACCATAACCTGCTCCTAGAATACTACTTCCTGTTGTAGCTAATAAAGCTGTAGTTAATTTCATAAAAATCACCTCACTATACTATTACCCCATTTAGTTAAATTATAATAATTCATAAAATATTATTAAAACTTTACATATTACCCTAAATTAACATATAATTATAAAATATGCTATAATTTTATATAACTGGAGGATTAAAATGAAAAAATTTAAAAAATATATAATAGCTATACTAACTATTGTATTATTTAGTGAAATGTATTTTTATCCTTTTCAAGGAATGTTTAGATTCTCAGCAGGAGTACTTGCAATTAGTCTTGCAATTCTAATAGAAGAAGACTTAGATGAAAGTTATCTAGGTGTATTTACAGGTATATTTGTGGTTATATTTAGAACTTTAGTAGGATATATAAATGCATATGACTCCTTGTATATATCTTATAGTTATGCTTATCCTGTATTTTTTTACTATACCGCATTTGGGGTGCTTTCTAAACTTTTTTCTTTAAGAGAAAAAAGCAATGATTCTTCTAACATGATCTTTTCTCTTTTTTGCATTGATTTTATTTCTAATGTCTTTGAAATAATATTTAGAGATGATATGAATATTAAAATAATAAAATACTCAATATCAATAGCAGCATTAAGAAGTTTAATATCCTATGCAATATTTGTAATATTTAGAAATCAAGAATTAATAATCATGGAGAATGAACATCAGAAAAGATATGCCCAATTAAATAAAATAGCATCCGATATACAAGCAGAAACATTTTACTTAAAAAAATCCATGAAGGATATAGAGTCAGTAATGAGTAAAAGTCACTTATTATATATAGATAATAGAGATAATGAAAATATTAGTAGTTTATCTTTAGATATTGCTAGAGAAGTTCATGAGATAAAGAAAGACTACTATAGAATAATAGCGGGTCTTGAAGATTTTATTAAAGATTTTGAAGAAAATGATGAAATGTCTTTTAAAGATATTATTTATATTATTAAGATAAATGTAGATAAATATATAAAAGAAAGTAATAAAGATATTGATATAAATTTTAGTGTTAAAGATAATATTGATATTAAAAATTATTATTATATATTTACTATTCTTAATAATTTAATAGTAAATGCAATTGATGAAGTTTCAACGGAAGGTAGAATATATGTTAGTCAGTATAAAGAGAATGAAAATATAATACTGAAAATTAAGGATAATGGTGAAGGTATTGATGAAGGTTTATTAGATTATATTTTTAATCCAGGCTTTACAACTAAATATGACAATGTAACTGGAAAGCCATCTACTGGTATAGGGCTTTCTCATGTAAAGAATATTGTAGAAAATTTAAATGGTGAAATAGAAATAGTTAGCAAAGAAAAAAAAGGTACAACTTTTATCATTAAAGTACCTATTAATTCTCTAAGAGGGTGATAATATGCAAAATACTATAATGTTAATAGATGATGATATTAATATTGTTCAAATGTTAAAAACAATAATACTTAAAAATAATTTGGGAAAAGTAGTAAGTGAATTAAATAGCGGAGAACATGCAGTAGAGGAGATTTTGTTTTTTAATCCAGATATTGTTTTGATAGATTATCTTTTACCAGTAAAAGATGGGACTTTAATAGCTAAAGAAGCTATTGAAAAAGGATATAAGGGAAAGTTTATAATGATAAGCCAAGTTGAGGATGAACCTATGATATCAAATGCTTATAATACAGGAATAATGTTTTTTATAAGTAAACCAATAAATTTTATAGAAGTAGTTAATGTGCTAAAAAATGTAGCGGCTAATATAGAACTTGAAAAATCAATGTCTAAAATAAAAGATTTATTAGGAAATGTTAACACAAGTCATATACAAGATGAAGTTGATATAGTAGCAAGGATAGAAAATATATTTCAAGATTTAGGAATTTTATCAAATTCAGGAGCATATGATCTTATACGAATTATTGAAATTGTACTTAGTAAAAAGAAAACAAATACCCAGTACTTATTACAAGACTTATATCAAAAAATAGCAGATGAAGAATCCATAATATCTTCAAGTACAATTAGTGCAAACGCTATAGAACAAAGGATTAGAAGGTTAATTCAAAAAGCACTATCTAATATTGCAGAAATAGGACTTGATGATTACTATAATTTAACATTTACAGAGTATGCATCATTACTATTTGATTTTAAAGAAGTAAAACAAGAGATGAGATTTATAAAGAAAGAGTCAAATTACAGAGGTAAGATAAATATAAGAAAGTTTATAGAAGGAATCATTTCTAGAATCGATTAAGTTTTATTAAAAAAGATAAACAAACACTAAATTGTTTTCTTTATGTAACATTTAGTAGTTTTAAGTAGAATCATGTACCTCCTAGGATATTATGAAGTAGGGTTATTAATTACTATAAAGATATGGGGGGTAAAATATGGTTATCGAACTAGATATGGTGCAAACCATTGCATTGGCAGTAGTAATGCTTTTGCTAGGAGAATACCTAGTTAAAAGGGTAAGTGTTTTAGAAAGATATTGTATTCCATCACCAGTTGTTGGGGGATTAATATTTGCAATAATCGCACTTATGTTAAAATCAGCTAACATAGTAGAATTTTATATGGATGAGACATTAAAAAATATAACAATGACTATGTTCTTTACATCAGTAGGTTTAGGTGCAAGTATTAAGGAATTAAAAAAGGGTGGAAAAAAAGTTATTATGTTTGTTTTTGTAGCAATTGGACTTGTAATATTACAAAACGTTGTAGCAGTTGGTACAGCAGTAATATTAGACCAAGATCCACTACTTGGAATGGCAACAGGGTCAATTCCTATGACTGGTGGACACGGAACAGCAGGATCTCTTGGAGTAGATGTTAGAGATGCAGGACTTGAAGGTGGAGATGTAATAGCAATTGCAGCAGCAACTTTCGGACTTGTAGCAGGTAGTATGTTAGGTGGACCAGTTGGAAAAAGTTTAATAGAAAAAAATAAATTATCAGCAAACGATAACAATGATAACATAGTAGGAGATATGGGAATCTTAGATGATCCAAAAGGCAGAAAACTTATACCAAATAATTTTTATGTTGGAACTTTCCAAATATTAATTGCTATGGGTATAGGAACAGTAATTTCAGTTTTACTAGGTAAAACAGGACTAAATTTTCCATCATACATAGGAGCAATGATTGCAGGGGCAATTATTAGAAATATATCAGATATAACTAATAAATATGAAGTTCCTTCATATGAAATTGAAATCATAGGTGGTATTTCACTTTCATTATTCTTATCAATAGCTTTAATGGTATTGAAATTATGGGAATTAAAAGACTTAGCAGGACCAATGGTAGTAATATTAATAGCACAAACATTACTTATGTTCTTATATGCTAGATTTATTACATTTAACGTTATGGGTAGAGATTACGATGCAGCGATTCTTGCAGCTGGACATTGTGGATTCGGATTAGGTGCTACACCAAACGGAATAGCAAATATGACAAGTGTTACAGAAAGATTTGGCCCGTCACCAACAGCTTTCTTTATATTACCACTTGCGGGAAGTTTATTTATAGACTTCGTAAACCCTGCAATTATTGCAGCATTTCTAAACTTTATTGCTAATTAAAAAATCTAAGGCATTTGCCTTAGATTTTTTTTATTTCTTATAATATTTTTTTAATATCTGTATATTCTAAGTCTAAAGAATTAGCTACCTCACTACATACTAGATATCCTTTATAAGTATTTACTCCCGATAATAAATCAGGGTTTACCTTTATAGAATCTTTAAAGCCTAAATTAGCTATATTTAAAACATACCTTCCAGTACTGTTACATAATACCTGAGTAGCTGTTTGACTTACAGCACTAGGAATATTTGCAACTGCTGAATGAACTACTCCATGCTTTATAAAAGTTGGATTATCAAGAGTGGTACTTTCATTTATAGTTTCAACACATCCACCTTGATCTATTGCAACATCAACAATAACACTTCCAGGTTTCATAATTTTAATCATCTCTTCACTTATAATCTTAGGAGCTTTAGATCCCGGAATTAAAACACATGCGATTACTAAATCTGCATCTTTTAAAACTTTTTTTAAATTATATTCATTTGAATACAAGGTTTCAATCTTACCTAAGTATCTATTACTTAAATCTCTAAGCCTCTCTACACTAATATCTAGCACTGTAACTCTTGCAGATGATCCTATAGCTCTTTTGATACTAGCTTCTCCTACAACTCCACCCCCAACAATAACTACGTGACAAGGAGGTACACCAGGCGCTCCATCAAGAAGTTTGCCGCTACCGCCATAATTTGTTTGTAAATATGTAGAACCATGAGATACTGCAAGTTTACCTGCTATTTCACTCATAGGAGTAAGTAGTGGTAGTGTATTGTTAACTTTTATTGTTTCATAAGCAATGGCTGTTGTTTTTGCTTCTAATAATGCTTGAGTTAGTTCTAAGTTTCCAGCCAGATGTAAAAAAGTAAATATTATAAGGTCTTCGTGAAAGTATTTGTATTCTTCTTTTAGAGGTTCCTTAACTTTAAGAATTAAATCAGCCTCATTCCAAATAGAATCGGGGCTATTTTTTATAATAGCCCCAACACTTTCATAATCACAATCAGTAAAGCCGGAATTTAAACCAGCATCTTTTTGTATAATAACTCTATGACCTTGGTTAACTAAAGAATTTACACCGGAAGGAGTAATAGAAACTCTATTTTCCAAACATTTGATTTCTTTTGGAATTCCTATTATCATATTAATTCTCCTTTATTAGTCTATTTTAAACGGCCCTGCAGGTAATGCTAAATTACCATGTTTATCTCTAATATAAGAGATATTACCATTTTGTTTTCCAGTAATAGTTAAATAATAATCTGCCTTAGGATCATAATTTGAAATTGTAAGTCTTAAATATGAAGGGTGATTATTATCTAAAAAAGTAGAAATTTGACTATCAGGTAAAACTTCTCCATTTTTTGTAATCTCTATATCCCTTTTATAAAGACTCGCTCCTTCTTTTTCTAACTCTTCAGTAAATGCTATATATATAGTAGAGTTATTATAAGAAAGTGTATTAGTACCAGGTGCAACCTTAGGACTAACAGTATCGATAAAGTTTAGAGACTGAGCTTCTACACCTGTTCCTAAACTTGTCTTAATTCTATTATTACTTTTAATGCTTATACTACCATCTTTTATAGTTGTATCATTATACTTATTATTAAGTTCAAGCCTAACTATATTGGTACCATCAGTTATAACTTTATCTATTATAACCCCATCCTCTTTAAAATCAGATACATCAGCATCTAAAATTGGAACATTAAACTTAATTTCAACAGTATCCTCATCAATCAGAATACCTTGTTTATTTTTTATATTATCTTTATAGTCTATAGCTTGAGGTTTTCCATCCGTAACTTTAGAAAACTCTAGGTTTATAATTAAAGGTTCTGTATCATTTCCATCTACATCTTTAAATCCTCTAAGTTGTAGAGCTTTTAGAGTTTTTCCTGCTATAACTTCTTTACCAGAAATATATTCAGGTAAAGTAATAGCAACTACTTTATTATTGTTTTTAGGTTCTATTTTACTATTATTAGGAAGGTATATTATTTGGTCATTAAAATTTATATAATAATTTGAATGATCATTAATAGTATCTGCATCCATTTCTTTATTAAAGTTTATAGTAATATAGTTTTTAAATCCTGTGTGAGTTGTTACCTTTGGTACATCAGTACCTAGTGCTGTAAATTTGTAATCTTTAACACTTGTCATAAGTCCATTGCTTGATTTAATTTTATTAACACTTAATTTATAATCAGTATCATATTTCATGTTATTTTTTAATTTTAAAGTAACCGTTCTAGCATCACTACTAAAATCTACATAAGTTATAGTACCTGCATCTGTTCTATAGTTGTCTATAAAAGATGCATATTTAGTATCTAATGGTTTAGAAAATGTTAGTGATATTTCTTTTAAATTATTAGTTGTAACATTAACTAGATCAAAGTTTTCTTCTGTTATAGAAAATGGAGTAAATATTGATTTTTCTTTATCTCCTTCTAATCTATATTCATAGTTTCCTTTTTGTAAATCTTCAACTGTAAAGTCAAAGTATCCATCTTTATCCAAATCTACAGTGTAAGATTTAGCACCTGTTGTTATATTTGAAGAAGTTGGTCTTATAAATATTGTAAGATTCTTTGTCATCTCAGCTTGACCTTTAAAGTTAACACTATCCTTATCAACAGTAGTTCTTATTTTGAATAACTCTGGAAGTTGTACAGATAACTTTTCCGCCAAAGTAATATCTTTGTCTTTAATCTTTAATTCTAAAGCATTTAAGACCATTTGAGCCATTTGTCCTCTTGTAAGTTTATCGCTAGCTTTAGCATCAACTGAATGCATAAGATTTAGATTAAGTGCAAATTCAGGAACCTTATTCCAGTCATTTGCTTCTTTTTCATAACCTAAAACCCTTAGAAGCACTGTTTGAAACTCCTGTGTTCTAACCTCTCTACCAAAACCAAACTCATTAACTTCCATACCTTTTATAAGGCCTTTATCTCTTGCCCATGCAACGTATGGGATGTAAAATTTTCTACTTGCAGTTAAATCTTTAAAGACATTAGTTCCAACATAATTTTTAGCTGTTTTTTCTTCTCTATATAATCTAGAAATCATAACAACCATATCTTGTCTTTTAAAGTTTTTATCTAACATTAAGTTTCCATTTTCATCACCTGTAAGTACTTCTAAATTTTTCAATGTTTCGCCTGCATTATTATATTTAGATGATGCTAATACAGGGGAAGATATTGAAAGAACCATAATGAAAACTAATGCTAATGATATTTTTTTTCTCATTTAATTTTTCTCCCCTTTCATAAAACTTTCTATACTTTCATTATACCCATTATACTATAATATCAAATTAAAGCATATTACAATATAATTACAAGCCAAAAGGTAAATATAAAATGTGTTTTAAATATAAACATATGTTAGAATAGTAAATGTATGTAAAATAATGATAGATATATTTAAAACTAGGGTATATTGTAAATAGTGTTTATTTTTAAAACTTTGATAAATACACATAAATAAATTGACTTATTATTATATTTATTATAAAATTAATTAGTTATTGAATGGAAGAGAGGAGCAAAAAAATGGCAACTAAATATATTTTTGTTACTGGTGGAGTTGTATCATCTTTAGGTAAAGGAATTACAGCAGCAAGTTTAGGACAATTACTTAAAAGCAGAGGATTAAAAGTTACGATACAAAAGTTTGATCCTTATATAAATATTGATCCAAGCAATATGAGCCCTTATCAACACGGAGAAGTGTTTGTTACAGATGACGGAGCAGAAGCGGATTTAGACTTAGGACATTATGAAAGATTCATAGATGAGAACCTGAGCAAACACAATAGTATTACAACAGGTAAAATATACTGGTCAGTATTAAATAAAGAAAGAAATAGAGAATATGGTGGAAGAACTGTTCAAGTAATACCACATATTACAAATGAAATAAAAGACCGTATAATTAAAGCAGGAGAGCAAAACCAAGCTGATGTAGTTATTACGGAAATAGGTGGAACTGTAGGAGATATAGAGAGTTTACCTTTTATAGAAGCTATAAGACAAGTTAAATATGATGTAGGTAAAGAAAATACAATGTATGTTCATGTTACATTAATACCTTTCTTAGAAAAAAGTTCAGAACTTAAAACAAAACCTACACAACATAGTGTTAAAGAATTAAGAGGACTTGGAATTCAACCAGATGTATTAATCTGTAGAACAAACCATCCTTTAAATCAAGAAGTTAAAGAAAAAATAGCTTTATTCTGTGATTTAAGACCAGAAGAAGTTATTGAAAATAGAGATGTTAATTCAATTTATGAATTACCAGTTATGTTAGAAGAAGAAGGCTTAGCAGAACTTGCTATGGAAAAACTTCACATTGAATGTGGTGAATTAGATTTATCACACTGGAATGAAGTATTGGAAAACATGAAAAACATAGATGGAGAAGTAAATGTTGCATTAGTTGGTAAATATGTTGAGTTACCAGATGCTTATCTTTCTGTAGTAGAAGCATTAACACATGCAGGAATATATAATGGTGTAGATGTTTCTATTAAATGGATACAATCTGAAGGATTAGAAAATGAAAATTTAGATGAAGTATTTGAAGGTATGGATGGAATTATAGTTCCTAGTGGATTTGGTAAAAGAGGAATCGAAGGAAAAATTAGAGCAATAGAATATGCAAGAGTTAACAAAATTCCATTTTTAGGAATTGGTATGGGTATGCATTTAGCTGCAATAGAATATGCAAGAAACGTATTAGGATACGAAGATGCTAATGGAATAGAATGGGATGAAAACACAAAACATAAAATAATAGATGTTTGCGCTCATGAAAATTTAGATAATGCAGAGATGAGACTTGGAAGCTATCCTTGTGTGTTAGAAGAAGGATCTCTTGCAAGAGAAGTTTATGGTGAAGAAGTAATTCACGAAAGACATAGACATAGATATGAATTTAATAATGAATATAGAGATGAATTTAATGAAAATGGATTAAAATTATCTGGTATATCAGAAGATAATAAATTTATAGAAGTCTTGGAAGTGGAAGATCATCCTTGGTTTATAGGTGTAAATTATCAACCTGAATTTAAGTCAAGACCAACAAGAAGTCACCCATTATTTAGAGAATTTGTAAAAGAATTAAAAAAATAGATAATAAGGTAAGTGAAGTAGCAAATTAAATTTGCTACTTTTTTACTTAAATTTTAGAGAATATGCCACTTATGTGTTATAATAAATTTAAGAAATAAGATTAAAATAAGAACAATTAATTGTTAAAGGGTGTTAACAATCTAATATAAGAAAGGATGATAAATTTGTTAGTTACAGGAAATGAAATTCTATTACACGCACAAAAAAATAAATATGCAGTTGGAGCATTTAATGCGAATAACATGGAAATAGTTCATGCTATAATCGAAGCTGCAGAAGAATTAAATTCTCCAGTTATTATACAAGCAAGTCAAGGTGGACTTAAATATGCAGGAGTAGAGTATATTTCAGCACTTGGAAAAGTTGCAGCTGAAAATGCAAAAGTACCTGTTGCAATTCACTTAGACCACGGTACAGATTTTGGACAAGTAATGCAATGTATTAGACATGGATTTAGTTCAGTAATGATAGATGCATCACAATATTCTTTAGAAGAAAATATAGAAAGAACAAAAAAAGTAGTTGAAATAGCTCATGCAGTAGGAGTAAGTGTTGAGGCAGAGCTTGGTAAAATAGGTGGAACTGAAGATGATGTAGTAGTAGATCATAGAGATGCTACTTTTACAGATCCTGAAGAAGCAAGAATATTTGTTGAGCAAACAGGAGTAGATAGCTTGGCAATAGCTGTAGGAACAGCTCACGGAGTTTATAAAGGTGAACCTAAAATTGATTATGATAGAATAAAAGAAATAGCAAGTGTTGTAAGTATACCTCTTGTATTACACGGTTCAAGTGGAGTACCTTATGAAAGTTTAGAAAAGGCTGTATCATGTGGTATTGCAAAAATTAATATAGATACAGACATTAGAGCTGCATTTGCTAGAAAAGTAAATGAATTCGTTAGAGAAAATCCAGAAGAGATAGATCCTAGAAAAATATTAGGACCAGCAACTTTAGAAATGAAAGAAACAATAAAAGAAAAAATGAGAGTATTTGGTTCAGACGGAAAAAACTGGCTATAAGGAGGTAAATATGAAACTTTTTATAGATACAGCTAACGTTGAAAAAATAAAAGAAATAAATGAATTAGGTGTTGTAGATGGTGTTACAACAAACCCTAGTTTAGTCTCAAAAGAAGGTAAAGATTTTAAAGAATTAATTAAGGAAATCTCAGAAATAGTGGATGGACCTATAAGTGCAGAAGTTATTTCACTAGATGCTTCTGGAATGGTAAAAGAAGCAAGAGAGTTATGTGAAATAAATAAAAATATTGTAATAAAAATACCAATGACAAAAGAAGGTTTAAAGGCTGTAAAAATACTTTCGAGTGAAAACATTAAAACTAATGTAACTTTAATTTTTAGTATTAATCAAGCTTTATTAGCAGTTAAAGCAGGTGCAACATATGTAAGTCCATTTATAGGAAGACTTGAAGATATAGGAAGTGATGGACTAAAACTTGTAGAAGATTTAGTAGAAATCTTTAATAAGTTTGACATAGAAACTGAAATAATTGCAGCAAGCTTAAGAAGTACTAAACATGTCGAAGAGGTAGCAAAAGTAGGCTCACACATCGCTACAATTCCTTATGAAGTTTTTATAAAAATGATAAACCACCCTCTTACAGATAGTGGTATAGAACAATTTTTAAGTGATTGGAATAAATAATATAAATAGGGGCTTTAAGCCCCTATATACATAAAATTTCCAAAAACATAAATCAATTTACACAGGAGGTTTAATTAATAATGGATAGAAATTTACCAGTTAATTTAGGTAGAGTAACAGAGGCAGCAGCTTTAGCAAGTGCTAAGTACTTAGGAAAAGGTGACAAAAACGTAGCAGATCAAGCAGCTGTAGATGCTATGAGAAGAATGTTTGATACAGTAGATATAGATGGTGTTGTTGTAATAGGAGAAGGAGAAATAGATGAAGCTCCTATGTTATATATCGGTGAGCAAATCGGGAAACAAAGAGAAGAAGATTTAAAAGTTGATATAGCTGTAGACCCACTTGATGGTACTCAATCAGTAGCAGATGGTCTTCCAAATGCAATATCAGTTGTAGCAGTTGCTCCAAAGGGATGCCTACTACATGCACCGGATACTTATATGAATAAAATAGCAGTAGGTCCAAAAGCAAAAGGTTGTGTTGATATTAAAAAATCAACAAAAGAAAACATTGAAAGTGTTGCAAAGGCTTTAGGAAAAGATGTTGAAGATATTACAGTAACATTATTAGATAGACCTAGACATGATAAATTAATAGAAGAAATTAGAGAAGCTGGAGCTAGAATAAAGATGATTAGCGACGGAGATGTTATGGGAGCAATATCAACTTGTTTTGAACGTACAGGAGTAGATATTATGATGGGAATTGGTGGAGCTCCAGAAGGTGTATTAGCAGCTGTAGCATTAAAATGTTTAGGTGGAGAATTCCAAGGACAATTAATGCCAGTGACGGATGAACAAAAAAGAAGATGCGCAGAAATGGGTGCGGACTTAAGCAAAGTTTATTATTTAGATGATCTTGCAAAAGGTGATGAAATGGCTTTTGCAGCAACTGGAGTTTCATATGGAGACTTACTTCATGGAGTTAAATATCTAGAAGATAACACAGCGACAACTCAAACTTTAGTTTTAAGACTTGAAACAAGAACTGTAAGAATGATAGATTCTATACATTATTTATCTAAGAAACCCGAGTATGCAAAGTAATTAGGAGGAGTTTGATTGGATTACGATAAACTGAAGGAAAAAACTATAGTAGAATTAAAAGAAGTTGCTGACAAATATGGAATTATAAGTCCTTATAAATATAGAAAAGATGAACTTATAAAACTTATTATACAAGAATTTAAAAAGACAGAAGAGATTAGAAAAAAAGAAGAATCAGGAATAGATATCTCAGAAATTAATATTTCTGATTTATCTGATGAAGCAACTGAGGAAATAGAACAATTAGATGATATTAATCTTGCTGAAGGAATTTTGGAAATTCATACTGATGGTTATGGATTCTTAAGAAGAAATAACTATCAATCAGGAGATGATGATATTTATATCTCTCATTCACAAATTAGAAGATTTAGCTTAAGAACAGGAGATAAAGTAGGTGGGGTAACAAGACCGCCTAAATCTGGAGAGAAGTTCAAGGCTTTATTATATATTAAAAGTGTAAATGATATGAATCCTGAAATGGCAAAAAGAAGACCTAATTTTGATTCTCTTACACCTATATATCCAAGAGAAAAATTAGTTCTTGAACAGAATTCTTCGGAATTTGCTATGAGAATGATAGATTTACTAGCACCTGTTGGAAGAGGTCAAAGAGGTATGATAGTTTCTCCACCTAAAGCAGGTAAAACAACTCTTTTAAAAATGATAGCTAACTCTATAGCTATAAATCATCCAGAAGTAGAAATAATAGTTCTTTTAATAGATGAAAGACCTGAAGAAGTAACAGATATGAAAAGAAGTGTAAGGGGAGATGTAGTTTATTCTACATTTGATGAAAAACCTAGTAATCATGTTAAAGTTGCTGAAATAGTACTAGAAAGAGCAAAAAGATTAGTTGAACATGGTAAGGATGTTGTGGTATTATTAGATAGTATTACAAGATTAGCTAGGGCTTATAATCTAATAGTTCCATCTTCAGGAAAAACATTATCTGGAGGACTAGATCCAGCAGCACTTTATAGACCAAAAAGGTTCTTTGGTGCAGCGAGGAATTTAGAAGAAGCGGGAAGCTTAACTATTATGGCGACAGCATTAGTGGAAACTGGTAGCCGTATGGATGATGTAATTTTTGAAGAGTTTAAAGGTACTGGTAATATGGAGTTACATTTAGATAGAAAACTTTCAGAAAAGAGAAT
>CAYPYI010000028.1:16026-17226 GCA_964415085.1 uncultured Tissierellaceae bacterium | reverse complement strand
ATATATTATAAAAATATAATTTCCATTTTATTTTTTCCTAAAACTTATCTAAACTTTTATAAAAATTTATAAAATCATTTATTATATCTGCTGTGTAACCCCAAATAGTATATCCATTATAATTATAAAAATAAATATCTCTAGCTGTACCACTAAAAGTATAGTTTCTTCCATTTGGAATTAAATCAAAAGGAAAATCACATTCTTCTATAGGTTTTGTTTTTAAATGGAATAATCTAGGCTCAGTCTCTATAAAAAATTCTATTGGAACTGTGAATAAGTGGTCTACTTCATCTAAGTTAGGCTCTATCTTATCCACATTTACTCCACTTATTACACCTAGAAAACTTTTTATAACTGATCCTTTTCCTACGTGTAAATAATTAAGCTCTCCTAGGATATTTATATTTTCTTTATCTAGGTTTAACTCTTCCATAGTTTCTCTTAGGGCTGTTTGTCTAAACGATTCATTCTTTTCTTTTCTACCACCAGGAAGTGATATTTCTCCAGGCTGTCTTCTCATAGTTTTACTTCTTACTTGAAAGATTATATGCCAAGTATTATCCTTTTTTATAAGTGGTATTAACACAGCTGAGTCTTTTCTATCTCCTATTGGAAAAGAAATCTTCTCTTCTAAGATTTCTTTTAGTACTTCTTCTTTTATCAAATATATCACCTACATTATTCTAGCAATAATACCTCATCTTTACTAAATATGATGTCTATTACTTTTTGAACTATTTTATCCATATTAAATACGGTTGTAAGTTCAGTTCTTTCTATTATATATTCTAGAGTTGTTAACTCTTTTTCTCTTTTTATTTCTGGACTCTCAAGTATAAAATTATAAAAAGTATCAAAATCATATACTTTAAATTCATCAATCTCAAGTATTTGAGCTCTTTTTTCTAGTAGACCTATGATTAGATCACTATAATTATAATTATCTTTCAATTTTAATTCCTCTGCAATTTTAGGAAGTACAATTTCAAAAAGTGCTCTTTTTCTAGGAACACCTTGAATATGGAAGATTTTTCTAATTTCATCTACCTTCTTATCACTTAAGTTTACTATAAAGGAGAAGAAATCTTCTTCAGTCCAGTTACAATCTATTGTATATATTGTTCCTTTATAATTTCTTAATCTCCTAAGGGTATCGAAATATCCCATTTTAACATTTCTTATAGCTAATTCTTTAGT
>CAYPYI010000028.1:0-15926 GCA_964415085.1 uncultured Tissierellaceae bacterium | reverse complement strand
TAATCTTTCATCTGGCCTTCTGGTATATCCTCTTTGAAAAGTTCTAAAGATTTCATATCCGTTATATTTACTGTTACAAGACCAAAATCCATATCAGACTTTCTAATTGCTTCTTCATTAATATTATCTTGTAAAAGTTTCTTAAGTGGACTTATATCAAAACCTTTGTTTGAGATAATTTCTTTTAAACGTAACCTTAACCCAGAAAAAGAATCAACTGAAAAATTAAGTTCTTCTAATTCCTCAATATCTCTTCCTTCTAATGATATTACTTGATCATAGGATATATTATGCCACATATCATAACAGGTATCAAATGATCCTTGAACTATCATAGCACCATTAATGGCACCTATTGATGTTCCTACAACTCCATCAAATGTAATACCTTCTTCTAGCAAAGCCTTATATGCTCCAGCATGATATGCTCCTCTTGATCCTCCGCCTTCTAATACTAATCCTCTTTTAATTTAAATCACCTTCTTTAGCTCTTATGAGTTCATACTATTTAAGATCAGAAGTACAATTTGGACATCTAGTAGCTTCAATTGGTATTTCTGTTATACAGTATGGGCAAGTTTTAGTAGTTGGTGCTTTAACTTCTTCTTTTTTAGGTTTAACTTTGTTAAGTTGTTTAACAACTATAAATATTGAAAATGATATTATTAAAAAGTCAATAACTGCACCTAAAAATACTCCGTAGTTTAAAGTTGCTGCTCCAGCTTCTTTAGCTGCTGCTAATGTAGAGTATTTTGATCCATCTAAAGATATAAACATATTATTAAAATCAATTCCACCTACTAATAAACTTACTAGTGGCATTATTATATCTTCTACTAGAGATGAAACTATTTTACCAAAAGCTCCCCCTACAACAACCCCAACAGCTAAATCTACTACATTGCCTTTCATAGCAAATTCCTTAAATTCCTTAAGCATTAATCTTCCTCCTATTAAATTATTTTACATATTGTCATATATAAAATATACCCATGTTTTCCTACAAATAACTCAAATAAGCTTTCTGAATTTTATTTGACTCTTATTTATGGTATTATTATTATAGAATAAACTTGGAGGTAATAATATGTCTAATAGAATGAGTTGGAATGAATATTTTAAAGAAATAACTAATCTAGTTGCTAGTCGTTCAACTTGTGATAGAGCCATGGTTGGTTGTTTAATTGTAAATGATGATAATAGAATAGTATCTAGCGGATATAATGGATCTGTATCAGGTAATCCTCATTGTGATGATGTTGGACATACTATGAGGGATAATCATTGTATTGCAACTATTCACGCTGAGATGAATGCTTTATTATATTGTGCAAAGGAAGGAATCTCTGTAAATAACTGTAAGGTTTATGTAACACACTTTCCCTGTTTAAATTGTACTAAAGCTTTAATACAAGCAGGAATTAAAGAGGTAAATTATATTAATGACTATAGAGTTGATCCATATGCGGTTGAACTATTAGAAAAAAATAAAATAAAAATAAATAAATTATAAAAAATAAATACCTCTAATAGAGGTATTTATTTTTTGTTCTATTTTATATCAACTCTAATTTTTTAAAATCTTTCTCTAACTCAAATCCAAATCCTGGAGCATCACTAAGTATTATCTTATTATCATTAAATTCAGTTCCACTTTTTATAGGAAGTTCTTTACATAGTGATGGACCATCCAAGTCTATTTTTGTTATTATGCTTTTAGCTGCGGCTAAATGACTTGCAGCTGTTACACTTAAATTAGTTTCTAACATACATCCCATCATACATTCAATACCCTTACTCTCAGCTAGTAAAACTATCTTATTAGCATTATATAACCCACCAGTTTTCATAAGCTTTATATTTAACATATCAACTGCTTCCATTTGTATTAATTCTAAAGCATCATCATAAGAAAAGATACTCTCATCAGCCATAACTGGTATCTTAGTATTTTCTTTAACTAATTTTAATCCTGTAAAGTCTTTAGCTTTTACTGGTTGCTCTACAAACTCAATATTTAAACCTTCACTTTCCATATTATTAAGCATCTTAATAGCTTCCCCACTAGACCAGGCTTGATTCGCATCAAGCCTTATATTTACATCTGATCCAACAGCTTTTCTTATGGATTTAATTCTCTCTATATCTAATTTCGGATTCATTCCAACTTTTATCTTTAATGTTTTATATCCTCTTTCTATCCCTATTTTTGCATCCCTTGCCATTACATCTGGTGAGTTTACGCTAATAGTAAGATCTGTTTCAAATTCATTTTTATATCCTCCAAACAACTTATAAACTGGCATATTATATAGTTGTCCATATAAATCATATATAGCCATATCTACAGCTGCTTTAGCACTATTATTCCCAACAAGTGAAGAATGAAGTTTTAACATTATTTCTTCCATATTAGATATATCTAAACCTATTAAACTTGGCTTTATGTGATCTTTAATAGCGCCTACAATACCTAAATAAGTATCTCCAGTTATAACCCCAGTTGGCGGAGCCTCACCTAGTCCAACCCTACCATCATCTGTAATAACTTTCACCATTATATCATTTATTTCTGTAACTTCTCTTAATGCTGTTTTAAATGGCGTTCTCAATGGTGCTGCTATTTCGTATAGTTCTATATCTTTTATAATCATTTTATTACCACCTTAATTGTAATATTTGTCCTTTACATCTAAATATTTCTTTAAAGCATCCTTATAACAAACAATGATAGCTTTTTGAGAAGAACCAAAGTATCTTTTATAAACACTAAACTCGATATTTTCATCAAATCTATCAAATTTTTTTCCAATAAACAAAGACTTTATAAATTTCTCAGTCACATCTATTGTTGAAGAACATGAAATATCTATTACCTCATCAGTCTTAGTATCTACTACAAATCCAATAAAAAACATCAGAAACTGCTGCGTGATTGCATTATCTGCATTGGTTCTTCCATGGCCCATTATATAAACTGTTGATTCTTCATACATATTATCAGCTCCTATTTATTAATATTATAATCGTATACCATCTTTGAAATTTCTGATATAATTTTCTTTCCTTGATAGTTTGTATCTAACTCATTAGTTAAAATACATAGAATATAATCGATATCCTCCAGGTATATGATACCTACATCATGCTCTAAATTATCTAGGTCTCCTGTTTTATGAGCTATTTTAGTATCTTCAGGAAGAAGTATATTTAGTCCATTTACTTGTTGTCTTAATAGTATATCATTTGCTAGTACTGACATTTCTTCACTAATATATGTTTTTGAATAAATCAGTTCTAATATTTTTAATAGATCTAATGCACATGTTTTATTTTCTAGACCTTTTTTAGCAGCTTCTATATCCATCATTTTTCTATTAAGTTTTGTATTTGATAAATTTAATTCTTTTGCTAAATTATTTATATTATCAAAACCTAAAGTATCTATTAATATATTAGTTGCATAATTATCACTTAGTATAATCATTAAAGTTGCAACATCTTTGTAAGTTAAGCTAATCTCACTTTCAAGTTCTTTTAATATTCCATCTCCGCCAACTTTATCAAATTTATATATATCTACTTTATCTGATAAGGAAATTTCTTTTTTCTCAACTCTATTAAATAGTTCTGCTAAAATTAATAGTTTTATAGTACTAGCGGAGGGAAATATTTTATTTTCATTTATAAGTATAGTATCTGAATTATTTAAATCTTTATATGCTAGAGCTATATTAGCATCATATGTCTGTATATAATTATCTATTTTCTCATTTAACATATTAACAACTCCTTTCTATCCAAAAAACGATCTTATAACTACAAATATTACGGTACATGTGGTAATTGTAACTCCAAACTTAACCATGTTTTTCATATCTTTAGATCTTGCAAGTCCCATTTGACCTAACATATCAGCTTCAGGATATGCAAATGATGTTATTTGAGAACCTACTAATAATATACATGCCCATAATTGTGGTGTTATCATTAAATTTTTAACTAGAGGACCAAACATACTATCCATTACAACTGATTGAGCAACAGCAGCTCCACCTATTCCAAATATTCCAGTTAATGTAGATATTAATGCAAATATAACTTTACTATCTGATTTTAATAATGGTTCTATAAGTTTTACTAACTCTTCAAAAGCCCCAACCTCTGAAATAAATGTTATAAATGGATGGAATAATACGAACATTATAAATAGCCATATCATTTTACCTGCGCCTTCCATCATGGTATCAAATAATTCATTTGAATTTAGACCTGCAGAAAATCCTGTTAATATTGCTGTTGTAAACATTACAAGTATTGCATAAGATGATCCACTTCCACTATATATTCCATATGCTATAAGTAGGATTATTGATACTGCAAAGACCTTTGTTGCTCTTTTAGATGATTCTTCATCATAGTCTTCCCCAACTATTTTATCTTCTTCTGTATAACTATATACTCCTTTGGTTTTCTTTTGAATTCTTTGTGCCATAAAGTATGTTACTATCCAACAAACTAATGAAACTGGAAGCCCTACCGAAATTAGGTATTGTCCATATGATAATTTAGTAAGTTCCATAATAGTTACAACTTGTGGAGAATAAGGTCCTATAAATAAGCCTGTAGCTCCTGCTCCCATAAATACTGCCGCTAATGTTGATGGAGTTATTCCTATAGTTGCTACTAATGGTATTAATATTGGTGCTATTATTGCATTTGCTCCTGCTAAAGTTCCAAGTAATGTTACTAAAACTATTGAACATAGCATAGATACTATTATTGCTTTCTTTTCAGTATCTATTCCTATTTTTCGCATAAACGTTTTCACAATATTTTCAGCAACACCTGTTTTTCTAAGAACTGCTCCTAATCCTGATCCAAGAATTATTATAAATCCTATTAGAGATAAAAATGATCCCAGTGAATCAGCTATTACACTTCCCATACTTAATAATGGTTGTTTTGTTAATATAGCACTAAATACTACACATATAACCACATTAAATAAAGGGTTTATATCTTTAAAAGCTAAAATGATATAAACAATTAATGGTACTAAAGCAAAAATTGGTGATAAATTAAATAACATAAATACCCCTCCCTATTTTGTTTTTCCACTTATCTATAAAAAAAAGCAAGGCACAATTACTCTAATGAGTATTGGCCTTGCTTACGTAAGCTTTTCTGTTAAGAATCGCTAAATAGACAAGTGAGTTATAAATTTACATTTCTTCTTTGTTAAATAAATTATACAACTAGAGTTTAATTTTGTCAAGCACATTGATAAACTATTAAATTCCTTTAAATGCTGCTTTTGCAAGTTCATCCGCAAGTTCATTATATTTTACACCTTCGTGAGCTGGCACTTTTATAAATTCAATTTCTATCTTTTCTTTATTTGCATCTATAAATTCTTTATATTTTTGAGTTCCTTTTTTATTTCTTTTCCAATCGCCAACAGCCCACTTTTCTATACCTGCATAATCATAATGTAGATATATTTTTTTCTTACCAAGCTTTATTGCTTCTTCTATTGCTACTATTGCACCATTTAACTCTCCCGATACATTTCGCATTTCTTTAAGATCATCATCTTCTCCTATACCATTTAGTTCTATAATGCCATTTTTATCTATTAATACTACACCATAGCTATAAGAAAATTCTTTAAGGTTAAAGCTTCCATCTACATATGCAATTATTTCTTCATCTTCTAAGGCATCTATATGATCTTGAGTTTCCAAAAATACTAATTCTTCTTTTTTACCAGATATAAAAGTTTCTGCATCAGATAGGTTTTCAAATTTTTTATATTCTGCTCCTTTAAATCCTGTTACTTGTTTTTTACAATCATCCCAAGTAAAATAAATTCCTGGAGTTTTGCCTTTTCTTACTGCATAGTACTTATTCTTCATACTTCACCTCTTAACAATAAAATTCTGCATGGGCAATTCTACTAGCTGCAGCAGCTGCAATTGCTGCTACTAAATCATCTAAGAAAGTATTGCATTGTCCACTATCTGTTTCATCTAACTCTTTTAATATTCCTACTTTTTCTTTATCAAGGAATCCATAATTAGTAAGTCCTATACTTCCATAAATATTAACTATTGAAAGTGGTAATATTTCATCTATACCATAAAGACCTGCATCTTCTAAAATTATTGAATGAAGTGGTTCTTCAACCTGATCTTTTTCAACCATTTTATCTATAGCTATTCCTGTAAGTATAGCATGAGCTACTTCTCTTTTTGCTAAAACCGCATCAACATTTTCAATACAATCTTCTATAGTTAATGCTTTACAGTATTTCTTTTGTAAGAACATTACAAGTTCTGCTATGTCTTCTTTTTCTACTCCTCTTTCTTTAAGTAATCTTTCTGATTCTTTTGTTAACTGTTCCATATTGTATTTAGCCATTTTATTTCCCCTCTTTCTATGCTTCTTATATCTATTATAGACATATTAAGAAATTTGTAAAACATTAATTGCATCCTTAACTTGATAAATTTTATTTAAAGTTATATAATGATAGTTGATAATAATTTAGAAAGGAGAGAAAATTAATGAAAAAAAACATTTCAATGATATTAATATTCGTTTTAGCTGCAACTCTACTTACAGGATGTGGTGGAAAAGACGCTAAATTAGAAGATGGTACTTATACAGGTACTGGAGAAGGTTTTGGTGGAGACGTTGTAGTTGAAGTTACTGTTGAAGAAGGTAAAATCGCTAACGTTGAAGTTGTAGAAAATGATGAAACACCAGACTTCGCTTCAGAAGCATTAGAAACAGTTCCAGCAGCTATAGTTGAAAAAAATTCAACAGATGTTGACGGACACTCAGGTGCTACTATGACTAGTAACGCTATTAAAGAAGCAGTTAACAACGCTTTAGAAAACAAATAATTTAAATTTTGTTATCTAAGAGCTTTAGATTAATCTAAAGCTCTTTTTTTTATAGAATTTTTCATAAAAAAATAGGCCAAATATTTGGCCTATAAATATCTATTCATCAACTCTTTTTTTTCTTCCTATCTTAGATAGTAATATTCCTATTTCATATAAAACAAGCATTGGTAAAGCAAGCATTGTCTGACTTACTACATCTGGTGGAGTAAGTACTGCCGCAACTACAAATATAACAAGAATCATATATTTTCTATTTTTAACAAAAAACTCTGTACTTATTAAACCAAATCTTGATAATACAAACATAATTATAGGAAGTTCAAAAACTAATCCAAATGATAAGACTATTCTAATGACAAAGTTTAGATAATTTCCAAAACTAATTGTAGCTTTTATATCTTCCGTTTGGAACTCTGCAAAGAATCTAAATAAAACTGGTAATACCATTTCATATGCAAATAATACTCCTAGGATAAAAAATCCTCCGCCTAAGAAGAAAGATACTTTAACCTGTCTACTTTCTTTTTTAGTTAAACCAGGACTTATAAATAGCCAAATTTGGCTGATTATTATAGGTGCTGATAAAACTGCTCCACAAAATAAAGCAATTCTTATATAAGATAGCATTAACTCCGAAGGAGCTATGTATATAAACTCCATATCCGGAGCTCTAGAGACTATGTCTGTTGCAATTCTCTCTGAAAAATTATATCCCACTATTGTTGCTATAATTAGCGCTGAAAAAGCAATCATTACACGCTTTCTTAGCTCTACTAAATGGCCCTCTATTGTGAGATTTTTATCTTTATCCTTCGACATTCTCTTCATCCTTTACTTCATTTTCTTTTTCTTCTCTTAATTTATTTACTTGTTTTTTGGTATCACCTAAAGCCTTTCCAAGTTCTGGTAACTTCTTAGCTCCAAATAAAAGTAAAATTATAAACAAAATCAATAGGAGTTCAGAAAATCCAAGTCTCATTTATGTTCCCTCCTAACTAAATTAATATTAATTATATCTACTTAAGATTACCATATTTTTAACAATAATACAATAACAAGGATTAGTTTATCAAGCAATTATTTGAAAGTTATACCTTTATTAGGAATATTATAAAATCTATTTTTTAAATTATAATATTATAGTAGATTTAAATATTTATAGAATAAAGATAATTATAATTATAATATTGTATATTAATAATTTATAAAAAAAAGAGACTATCCATTTGTAAATTAAAATGAATAGTCAAATAATTTTTTTCTATAAGTTAAAATGATTATTTAAAATCTCTACTGTCTTTCCAGCAACATCTCCAGATAAACAAGCACATCTTTCCATTCTTATATCATCTGCCATTTTAACATTTGCAACTTCCATATATGGACTAACAGAATCTGTACAATTTACTGAACTTGCTATTACCTTATCTATTTCTATATCTGGTTGATAATTAGGAAGTTCTGTTGATGTGTACCATGAAAATAGTTCCTTAGTCAGCTCCTTAGCAGAATCATCATCACAGACAAGCCCAATTGCTGCTACCCCACCGCCTAATGCTCCACATAAGGTTCCAGCACCATAACCTCCCGCGCCATTAGCAAACATGTCTATAGGGACCTGATTGAAAGGATATCCTGCCTTATCGGCAAGTTCCCCTATAATTCCATCTGCAACCGCTCTACAACAACCACCCTTATTATAAAATCCAGCATGTGCTCTTTCAGTAGCTGTAGCCACATCAACCTTTTGATATGGGTATGGATGTGGTGCTTGATCTTCACTCTTTTCTATGTACTCATATTCTAATACTTCTTTTGATGGTAAATTATTCTCTGCAGCCTTACTTTCTTCTTTTTCACAGCCTGTTAACATTCCGGATACGCTACCTAATACAGCCACTGATGCTAAAGATTTACCCGTTAAGTTTAGCATTTCTTTTCTTGTATAAAGCTTCTTGTTAACATTATTCATCTTTATTCCTCCTAATATATTTTATATTCGTTATTTTTTCTACAATTAAATAGTATCATAGTAAACTTTAAGTTTCAAGCATATTCCCATAACTAAATAAAAAAAGAACCTATGCATAAGCATAGATTCCCTTTTCGTATATATTATTATATTTAATTATAGATTGTAAAAGTCATTAAGTATTTCAACAGTTTTCCTAGCTACGTCTCCTGAGATACAAGCACATCTTTCTTTTCTTATGTCGTCTCCCATTTTAGCTCCTGTTTTTTCCATGTATCCTCCAACTGACTCATCACAGTTTACTGATCCTGCTACTGTTGTTTCAAGCTCCATTGTTGGTTGGTAAATTGGAAGTTCTGTTTCTCTATACCATTTGAATAATTCTTGAGTTAAAGCTTTAGAATCATCATCTTCACAAACAAGACCAATTGCTGCAACTGCTCCACCTAGTGCTCCACAAAGTGAACCTGTTCCGTATCCTGTTGTTCCATTTGCAAACATATCAACTGGAATTTGATTAAATGGATATCCTGCTTTATCTGCAAGTTCCCCTATTATTCCATCTGCAACTCCTCTACAACATCCACCTACATTATAATATCCTGCGTGTGCTCTTTCCTCTGCTACTGCTGGATCTACTTTTTGGTATGGATATGGATATGGTGCTGCATCTTCTGATTTTTCTATGTATTCATATTCTAACACTTCTTTTGATGGTACTTCTGCTTTCCCTGCAGCTGCATTCTTGTCATCTCCGCATCCTGTTAGTAGTGTTGGTATCGCTCCCACCATAGCTACTCCTGCTAAAGACTTACCTGTTAAATTTAACATTTCTTTTCTTGTATACAGCTTTTCCTTGTTTTCTAATTTACTCATTAATATCCTCCTTAAAGATTGTATTTTTTTCTACAATCTTATATTAACAAATATTTCACAAAGATACAAGTACTTTGTGAAAATTTTATTAAAATACATACAAAAACAGCCTACATTTTAAAATGTAAGCTGATTTTTGCGTATATATTATATTATTGTTTGTATATTATTATAAATTATAGAATTCGTTAAGTAATTCAACAGTTTTCTTAGCTACGTCTCCTGACACACAAGCACATCTTTCTTTTCTTATGTCGTCTCCCATTTTAGCTCCTGTTTTTTCCATGTATCCTCCAACTGACTCATCACAGTTTACTGATCCTGCTACTGTTGTTTCAAGTTTCATTGTTGGTTGATAAATTGGAAGTTCTGCTTCTCTATACCATTTGAATAATTCTTGAGTTATTTGTTTAGCATCATCATCTTCACAAACTAAGCCTATTGCAGCTGCTGCTCCACCTAATGAACCACAAAGTGAACCTGTTCCATATCCTGTAGTGCCGTTTGCAAACATGTCTATTGGAATTTGGTTAAATGGATATCCTGCTTTATCTGCAAGTTCTCCTATTATTCCATCTGCAACTCCTCTACAACATCCACCTATGTTATAGTATCCTGCGTGAGCTCTTTCTTCTGCTACTGCTGGATCTACTTTTTGGTATGGATATGGATGTGGTGCATAATCTTCACTCTTTTCAACATATTCATATTCTAATACTTCTTTTCCTGGTAAGTCTACTTTCCCAGCTGCTGCTTTTTTATCATCTCCACATCCTGTTAAAAATGTTGGGATTGCACCTACAACTGCTACTCCAGCTAAAGATTTACCTGTTAAACTTAACATTTCTTTTCTTGTGTAAAGCTTTTCCTTGTTTTCTAATTTACTCATTAATATCCTCCTTAAATTTATATTACTAACACTTTTAAGTGTATATTTTTTACATACTTTGTCAATATTATACCAATATGTTAATTAGTTGTAATAAAACTTTAATATATTAATTTATTTTTCTAATTTTAAGGAGGATTTTGTCTATTTTAGTTTTGCTCCTGCTTTTAATATACTTGTTTCCATAAGTACTTTCATTGGATCTATAAAATTACCCTTAATATTATACATATCTAAAGCAACTGATACTTCCGTGCATCCTGATATTATAATATCTACACCTTTATCTTCCATTTCTTTAATAGCCATATAAAATCCATCTAAACTATCTTGCTTTATGTCTTCCTTAATATTGTATATTAGTTCCATAACATATTTTTGATTCTCTTTACTAGGAACAATTACTTCCATATTCTCTTTTTCAAGTAGATTATGATATACCTTAGCTTTTATTGTTCCATCTGTTGAAAGTAGTCCTATCTTCTTACCTAAATCGTTTTCCTGTATTTGATTAATAGCTTCTTTAATCATATTTACAACAGGAATTTTTACTTCTTTTTGTATATCTTCATAAAAAAAGTGAGCCGTATTGCAGGGCATGATTATAAAATCTGCCCCACCTTCTTCTAATATTTTTGCTGATTTTATTAACTCACTTTTTGGATTTTCTTTTTCATTATCAAGTATATATGCTGTTCTATCTGCTATTTTAGTATTATTATGAATTAATATTGGAATATGTTCTTGATCTTTATTTGCTGATGTATTCAAAATAATATTATTAAATAGTGTTGCTGTTGCTAAAGGTCCCATTCCGCCTAATATACCTATTGTTTTCAATCCCTTGTTCTTACTCATTATTTTCCCCCTCTTGCTCCTTCACTATACATTATTTCTTTCATTCCCTGTGATGTTTTAATTGTTCCGTCACTAAATACCCATAGTGCATCTAATCCATCAATACTTTCTACTAATTCTAAACTCTCCTCAAATGGTAGTAAAAATAATGAAGTTGATAAAAAGTCTGCAAGTCCTGAGTGCTTCGTTACTACAGTTACTGCTCTATAATTTTCCCCTGGTAATAGTGTATTAGGATCAATTATATGATGCATTCTTTTATCACCAACATAATAGTATCTTTGATAATCCCCACTACTTACTACACTCATATCGTTAATATATACTGTTTCTATTAATTTATCATCTCCGAAAAGATTAGTATCCGGATTTTGGATTCCCACCCCCCATTTTTCTCTTTGTCCATCTAGAGGCTTTCCTATACCTCTAATATTTCCTCCTGCACTTATTAAACAAGATGTAAGGCCTTTTTCTTCTACTTCCTGAGCTACTATCTCTGTTGCATATCCTTTAGCTACAGCGCCAACATCTAAGCTCATACCTTTTTCCTCTAAAAATACTGTTTTATTTTCCTCATCAATTATTACCTTGTTCATATCTGTATATTTACTTGCTTCTTTTAACTTATCCATATCTGGCATTTTAGCATTACTAGGATCAAGTTCTGCTTCTTCTTTATGATCATGCCATATTTCAACAACAGGTCCTAAAGCTATATTTGTTTCGCTTCCTGCTTTTTCATACCATTCTTTTGAAAAAAGTAAAAGTTCTATTATTTCATCGTCTACTTTAACTGGTTCTATCCCTGCATTATCGTTTATTGTTTTTATATTATTTATTCCTTCATAAGAATTATATTTATCATAATATTTATGAAGTTCTAAGAATCTATCATGCATAAAGTCCATGTATTCTCTAAACTCTTTTTCAGTTTCTGTATAAGCTACTACTTGAGTTACCGTATCAAATGAATCAAAAAAAGCATCTGAGTGTTTATGGTAAATCTTTTCCTTTTGACAAGATGTAAGCATTAGTGAGCTAATTATAGTAATTAATAGTAAAGTTATTTTAATATTTTTATTATTTTTCAATTCTATCACCCTTTTTATTATCTTTTATAAAATATATTGTTACATTTTTATTTGATTAAATCAATTCTTTTATTCTTAAATTCATTTAAAAATGTGTTTATTTTTTCATCATCTAGATCTACTAAAGATTCTAAGTTTTCTTCTTTTATAAAGTTTTTCCATTCAGAACTTTTAAATATCTTTTTTAAATATTTATAGATATATTTTACATCTTCATCTTTAGCATTTTTATTAATTCCTAATATTACTGGATTATATTTTGGAATTAAGTTTTCAAATTCTGGTACTCTTTTTGTAATATTTTCTATTTCTCCATCTTTATCATTAACATTTGCAATTATTTGATAGAGATCTTCTTTTTCATTAAGTTTTTTTACTAAGTTTTTATTTACAATAGTAAAATCTGAACTTTCATTTTTTATTCCTTCTAATGCTTCTACTTGACTTTGATAGGACTGAATTCCTATATTATACCCTTGTTTTTTTAATACGTTCGAATATATATGAGAATTTGTTCCTAGTCCAGAATATCCCATTACAACTTTTCCTGGGTTTTCTTTAACCTGTATTAATAAAGCTTCTATAGTTTGGTATTTGGAATCTTTATGAGCTACAAAAACGTCTTTATCTGATGCAAGAATTTTTAATATTTTAATATCTTCAATATCTACATCATTTAAACCTAAGTCTTTATTAAATAAAATAGCCTCATTATTAACTAATAATTTAATGTCCTCAGATTCTTTAAAAAAGTATTCTGTCCCTAAAGCTCCAGAAATCCCTGGAATATTTTTTACATCTACTAAAATATCTGGATTTTTCTTAGATAGTTCTTTTTGGAAAAGTTCTGCTAATTTTCTTCCAATCATATCCTCCGTGCTATCTTCTTCCCAAGGTATAACTATTTGGATATTTTTTTCTTTCTTATCTATTAAATTTTTCTCATCATCATCTCGTACACATGATGTTAGTACTAATATAAGAAAAAGAATCATCACAAGTAACTTACTTTTTTTATTATTAATCATAAAAAAACCTCCTTAACTATAATACTATAATATCATAGTTTAAAGGAAGTTCTAAACATTAAATAGTTTTAGTTTTCTTTTTATTTTCAAAAAAACCACTAACTCCTACTAAGGAGATAAATATTAAAATCATTCCAAATAATATTCTTGGAGTTATTTCTTCATTTAATAATAAGTATCCTATTATTGATGTCATAAGTATTCTACTAGCAGATACTAAAGATCCTGTAGATGAATCTACATACTTATAACCCCAGGTTAAAAATATTTGTCCTAAAAGTCCGAAAAGTCCTCCTAGAAATACTGGTAAGATTGCATTAAATTCAAAGTTTATTATATCATTATAGGCAAATGGTATATTTATTACTGTTCCTATTGCCATTACGTAAAAGACTATTAAATATCCTTCATTTTCTCTTCTTGATAATGTTAGGCATATTACACTAAAAGAAGCTATAATAGCTGAAATAAAAGCAAGTAAATCTCCTTTATTAATATTATCAAAACTAGGATTTGTTATTATATAAGAACCTAACATTATAAAGAAAAGATATATATAGTTCTTTTTATTAATTTTTTCTTTTAATATATAAGGACTAAATAATATTACAAATACTGGAAAGGTCATGTGAAGTAAGTTTGAATTTGTTATCGTTGTATACCTTACTGAAACTGACAAAAGAATTATTGCAAGTGTGTTAAAGATTGCTCTTAGTATTACAGGCTTTTTATCTTTAAGTTTAAAACTTTTTTTAGTTATTAATATATAACTTGTCATTACTATAGTTCCTATTAAAAACCTACTAAATGAGTTAATTACTCCAGACATACTACTCATATTGAGTGCTACTTTACCAAAATACGAGCCTAGTGCGAAAAATAAATTTGCGATTAGGATTATTAGAACGCCCATATTTTTTATCATCTCCTTAATTTATATGTACTTTAATTATACATCATATTATTAAGTTTACAAAAAAACTCTTCTATTATATATGTATATTAATAGAAGAGTTTTATATCCTAATTTAAATTTTCTAATGTATTTTCCATTATATTTATTATTTCTTTATCAGCATTTAACATTCCTTTTCTTGAGAACTGTCCTAAGTTTCTTATGGATTGTTCTACTGAAGGAGCAAGTATTCCGTCTGTATTATTTACTTCTATATTTTCAAGAGCAAGTAATGCTTGATTTATAGCTTCTGTTGTTGCTGTTGCTATTTTAAATGCACATCCACCTTTTGCTCCATCACAAACAAGACCTGAAAGTGTTCCTATTATATTTTTTATTGCTATTTTAACTTGTTCATTAGTTCCGTCCATTGCCCAAGTTATACCTGCAGATGATCCTATTCCTGCTGCTATGGCACAACCACATACTGGTGATAAGTTACCATTGAATACTTTTATATAAGCTGTAACTAGGTGAGATAGAGCTAAGGCTCTAGCTGTTTTTTCATCACTTAATTCTAATTCTTTACATACTACAGCTACTGGTACTATGGCCATTATACCTTGATTTCCGCTTCCGTCTGAGCTCATTACTGGCATATTTATACCAGCCATTCTAGCATCACATGCTGCTGCAGCTACCATTTTAGCTTTGTTTGCTAAGTCTTCTGGTAATATTTTCTTATCCATTAATCTTTTTAAAGCAGCTCCAAGACCTGCTCCTGGTTCTTCTTTAAGTCCAACTGCTGCGATTTTCATGTTAGTATCTATTCCATCTAATAAAAACTTAATATCTTCATAGTCTACTTCTTCTATAAATTCAATAATATCATCTATTTTAACATCATTCATATAACCATTTTTTTCAGCTTTTTTCTCAACTTTTTCATCTAGGTTATTAAGTAGAACTTCTCCATTTTTTTCTTCATAAACTATGTTTGTATGTGAGTTTTTAATTATACTTCTTCCCACACCATCTTTAGTTTTTATATCTGTTATTATTACAAAGTTTCCTTCATTTTCTTCTAATATAACATTTACTTTTTTATCTTCAATTAATTTTTCTGCTTGTTTTACATATTCATCATTAACATTTCTAAATACTTCAAGTCCTAAAGTACTATCTCCACATACCGCTCCTAAAGCTGAAGCAAATACTAGTCCTATTTCTTTTGTTCCTGGTATTCCTACTCCCATACCATTTTTATATATATTAGGACTAACTCTAACTGTAATTTCTTCTATATTATCTTTATCTAAATTATCCATAGCCTTAGCTACGCCTAAACCTACAGCAACAGGTTCCGTACATCCAAGTGCTGGTTTTACTCCTGTTATTAATGT
>CAYPYI010000027.1:6079-17688 GCA_964415085.1 uncultured Tissierellaceae bacterium | reverse complement strand
TATAATATTATCCTGTTGTGTAAATTTATTAACTTCATTAACTCATAATAATAACAATTTAGCAATTATAACGATATATTTTTTAGAAGTAGATGAAAAAGGACTTATAAAAAGCAATATTATAAGTCCAATTATACTTTATGTTAAAGATGGTATATATGTAAGACAAGTAGCAAATGAATTTAATAAATATAAATTATTAAGCCTTAATTATGTAGAAGAAAAAGCGGTTAAAGATAGTAAAAATGAGATTGTATTTAAATATATAAAAGATAATTTAAAAGAGAATAAACCCACTTATAATATGTTTGAATTATTTGAAAAAGAAATTACTCAGGATGGATATGTTATTGAAAGAGAAAATAATTATTATATTACTTATAATGAATTTATACAAAATGTTAAAGATAATTTAATCAGAGGATATTCATTTGTTGAGTTAAAGAAAAAGAAAAAAGATAAAAATGGGATTTTTGTATAAATATGTTATTTTACATGTATTTAGTATATAATGATAATGGATAGAAAATAGTGGACATATAATTCACTGGGAGGTAGTTTGGTTTGAATAGTAGTTTACTCTACAAAGAAAATATTAAAAAGTATAGTGAAGGTTTAGGAGCAATAACGTTTATAAGTGAGAGTTATTTTGAGTTAAAAGATGTAATAGATGAGATAAAAAATTCTGATTATTATAGATTTAATATAGGTAAGCCACAGGAGATAGATTTAAAAGATACTTTGGTTCTTACTATATCTTCTATTTTGTTTTTTGAAACTTATGATTTATTAGATAAGTTAAGAGATAATTTCGATATTCATATATTAAATTCAACTGTAGAATATTTTTTACTGGAAGAAGATTATATTTATTCTCAGCTTAATGAAGAGTACAAAAGATATGAAGATACCATTTATATTGATAAATCTGATATAGAAGAAAGAATAGACAAATATACTAAAAATGCAGAACAAATTGAAAAAATATTAGATTGGTTTGAAAATTGTAATATTATTGAAGTATATGGAGCATATGAACCAGAAGATGAATTAGATGAGAATAATGTAAACTATATAGATGATTTATTTATTTATGCTGATTTAGATAGCGGAACATACGCTGCAAGAATGGATTATACATTATTGGTGGATGATTATGTAACATCAGAGGTATTTAGAGATTTATTTAATATAAAAAGAGATAAGATATCTAATCTAGCTGGATTTATCAATACTGTATATATATATAATTTAAAAGAATACTACAAGCTAATAAAAGAGCTTATAGGAAATAGATATAATTATGTTATAGATAAATCATCATTATTAAAGATGAGTTATAATATAAAAGATAGTGATAATATGGATCTGGATGATATATTAGAATTAATGGTAAAAAGTGATGTAAATGGATATTATAAAATGTTAATTAAAGATACATTACATTTGGATTCGTTAGAGCATAGCTAAAGGGGGTCTAAGTTTTATGAAGAAGTATAAAACAGTAATGGATAGTTATATGAATAGAGAAGTATTAATTACTTTCATGTCTGAGGATATAGGAGAGTTATATAAGATAATAGAGTACATGGGGGATGATGAAAATTGTTTTTTCGATTCTGCCGCACCTATGAAAATTATTCCAGAGAGTGATGTTATACTAACAACAACATCAATATGCATGCTGTATAGGTATAATATCTTAAGTGATATTAAAGAATTTGTAAATCCATTTGTGTTGCGTGGAGTAATTACTAAAATAAAAAATGAAATTAATTTATTAAATAATAATATAAAAAAAGAAGAGTTGAAACAGAGATTCTCATTATCTGAAGATAATCAATTAGAAAGATTAGATTATTTAAATGAAAAAGTAGAAATTTTAGAAGAAATAAAATCTATATTAGAAGAATTTAATATTATAGATATATATAATCCAATGAAAGAAAATATATTGTCATCTGTTGTTCCTAGTTGTGATGTAGAATCAGCACAGTATGCTAAGTCTCATGATATGTATTTATTTATAGACGACATAGGTAGCATTGGGTTATTTGAAACATTTTTGGAAAATGAAAAAATAGTAAATACATCAGGTATACTAACATACATGATATCTTCATATGGAAACTTACAAAAATACAAAACTAGTTTACTAAGAATGATAAAAGATAAATATTTATTTAGTATTGACTTTAGATCATTATGTATGATTATAGGAATTTGTATTGAAGAAAATAAGAGAGAGGATTTAAGAGAAATTATAAGGACTCTTATGGAGTATGATTATGAAAAACAATATTATAGGTTGCTAAAAACATATATGGAAATTTCGCCAAATTGTAGGCAAGTTGAATGTGAATTAATAGATGAAATTATGAAGGACTACGAATAATCATTCTTTATTACATATATTTTATAATTAAATTTATTGGAAATATATAATACAATATGTATAATAGTATGTATAGCAAAAAGTAAGGAAGGGAAAAGCAAAAACATGCTATATAAAATGTGGTAAAGGAGAATAAAAATGAATGCATTAAATAACTTTTTTAAATTGTTATCAGATGAAACGAGAATGAGGCTTATTGTCCTTTTATATCATAAAGAGCTTTGTGTGTCTGAGTTAACTGAAATAACAGGTATATCTCAACCAAATGTATCTAAACACTTGGGTAGGTTAAGAGATATGAATATAGTAAAAGACAGGCGAGAAGAGCAATTTATATTCTACTCATTAAATATTAATGAGGGAATAAACTTAGATATAATTAGATTAATAGTTGAAA
Source organism: uncultured Tissierellaceae bacterium (assembly GCA_964415085.1). Taxonomy (GTDB): domain Bacteria; phylum Bacillota; class Clostridia; order Tissierellales; family Tissierellaceae; genus CAYPYI01. The sequence continues at coordinate 14,896 of CAYPYI010000027.1, read as the reverse complement.
ATATTAATAATTATGAATTATTAAAACAGGATTTAGAAAAAAGTGAAGAACTATCAAATGAGAAAAATATAGATTAGGATGGAATATATTATGAATTATGAGGCTATTATATTTGATTTAGATGGTACATTAATTAACACAATTGAAGATATTGCAGATAGTATGAATGAGATACTTAAAAAACATAATAGAGAAACATATAGTTATACAGAATATAAGAAATTGGTAGGAAGCGGATTTAATAATCTAATTAAGGATACATTTAAACAGGATATAGAAGAAGATGATTTAGTTAAGATAAGAAAAGAACTAGACTTAGAGTACTCTAAGAGATATTTAAACAAATCAAAGCCTTATAGAAATATAATAAAATTAGTTGAGATATTAACAGATAACAATATTTTGTTAGCTGTAAACACTAATAAAAAAGAAGAATATTCTATAGAAATATTAGATAAACTTTTTCCAACTACAAATTTTATATCTATAGTTGGTCAAGGGGATAGATTTAGTATAAAACCTAATCCTGAAGGAGCATTATCAATAATAGATACATTTGGAATAGGAAAAGATAAAGTTATATATATAGGAGACTCAGATGTTGATATGTATACTGGTAGAAATGCAGGAGTTAAAACTGTAGGTGTTTCTTGGGGATTCAGAGGAAAAGAAGAGCTAATAAATGCAGGGGCTAATTATATTGTAAATGATCCCTTTGAAATATTAGATATATTAAATATAAAAATGGTTGAAGATTAAAATCTTCAACCATTTTTTAAACTACAAATATGTTAATAGATATATATATTAAGTAAAAAAACTTATTTCACTTATTGTAACAAGCTATCTCTAAAAAGTACTCCAGTACTATCTAGAATCCTTTTAAAAGTCACTTTAGCACTATAAAGATATAACTTCATTAGTATTTAATATGAAGTCACATATAGAGGCTAGAAGTTAGTTGACACTCATATTGAAAATATCAAAAATTTCATAGTAAAGCTTTTATATTATGCTTTATTTTATAAATAAAGAGTAAAAAAATAAATTTTTTATATAATATACTAACAGTTTTAAACATCAAAGAAGTATTTACTTTTTAAAAGAATGTTTTAGTGAATTTAATATAGATAAAATTATAATATTAGTTTAAATACTTAGTTAAAATAGTTATTATAAATAAAAATAGAAATGCACCTTAACTTTGTTAAGATGCATTCCTTTACTTTAAGGTTTATTAAATAATTAAAGGGTTGTTATAAATGTATAAGATAGATAGTAGTTTATAGGTATATATATCTTTTACTAGCTATATTGTATATAATTTAACGATTAAAGTCAAGTATGTTAGAAATTTAAGTTATAAGATAAGATAAAATATGATAATATGAAGTTAGATATGATTATAAAGCGTAAATGGGAGGATTGAGATGAAGACAAATAAAAAACATTTAGTAATGCAGTCAGTAAAAGGAAAGATACATAGCCCTATTAAAAAAGGACCCTACAAAATCGACTCTAATGGTAAGGGCTTCATACTTCCTGCAACAGGTGGAATTACATACAACTTTCAAATTGGAGATGATTGTATGAATTTAATAGGAGATCATGTTGAGCCAGGAGTTAGTATAAGAAACGAGAATATAGAAGAGAATAATGCACTTATGTCTTTAGCATGTATTGGAAATGAAGCAATTGTAACTTCTGGAGATGCAAAAGGAGCTAAGGGATTTGTAACTGGTAAGCATGGCGGGATTGAACATACTTTAATTTATTTTAAAGAAAAAGATTTATTAAATATGGATATTGACGATAGTATTCTGATTAAATCATTTGGGCAAGGATTAGAAATTGAAGGTCATGAGGATGTTACAGTTATGAATATAGATCCTAGTTTGTTAGAGAAATTAGGTATATTAATAAGTGATGGTATATTAAAAGTACCTGTAGTGACAGAAATACCATCAGAACTTATGGGATCGGGAATAGGAAGCTCAACTGGTTTTAGTGGAGATTATGATATTATGACCGGTGATGAAGAAGCAAATGAAAAATATAATATTAATAATTTGAAGTTTGGAGATTTAGTATTATTAAAAGATTGTGATAATACTTTTGGCAGACAATATAAAAAAGGTGCAGTAAGTGTTGGAATAATAGTTCATAGTAATTGCAGAGTTTCTGGACATGGACCTGGTGTAACTACAATATTAAGTTCCAAAGATGGAAGTATAAAGTCAATTATTGATAAGAAAGCTAATATAGCAAACTACTTACTTTAAATATTAGGAGGTTAAAATGAAGATATTTATTAGTGCAGATATAGAAGGTGTAGTAGGCATATCAAATTGGTGTGAAGCTAGAAAAGAGGATAAGGATTATGATATGTTTGCTTTAGAAATGACCAAAGAAGTTGCAGCTTGTGTGGAAGGATTGACCGAAGCAGGGGCAAAAGAAGTTGTTATAAAAGATGCACATGGAACAGCTAGGAATATTGATCCATCATTGTTACCAGAGAATGCAAAGTTAATAAGAGGTTGGACGGGACATCCATTTAGAATGGTTGAGCAGCTAGATAATACATTTGATGCAATAGCTTTTGTAGGATATCATAGTAAAGCAGGTTCAAACACTAATTCTCTTGCTCATACAATAAATAGTTCTGTAATAAATTATATTAAAATAAATGGAGAATATGCTAGCGAATTTCTTATACATTCATACGTAGCAAGTTACTTAAATATTCCAGTAATATTTATATCAGGTGACGAAGGAATATGTAATGAAGCAAAAGAAATAAATGAAAACATCACTACTGTTTCGACAATTAAAGGCAAAGGTGAAGCTAGTATTTCTCTATCAACAAAAAAAGCTCTAAAACTAATAAAAGAAAATGCTAAAAAATCTTTAAGTAAAGATACTAGTAATAATATAATTCCATTGCCAGAAAAGTTTGATGTAGAAGTTTGTTATAATAGACATTATGATGCATATAAAAATTCATTTTTCCCCGGCGTAAAGCAAACTTCTGAAAAATTGATTGAATTTACCAGTGAAGACTATTTTGAAGTTATGAGAACTTTAATATTTATAATATAAATAAAAATATACCTAAGAATTTTCTTAGGTATATTAGATAATTATAATAAATTAAATGTTTCTTAATTAAGTTGAAGGGATTTTTTAGAATTCATTAAAGCATCAATTACATAATCAGCTTGAACAATTTCTGCATTCTTAATTAAACTATCCTCACTTACATTGTTATGTTTCATGCAAGCTGAACAAACATTTAATTTGCCACCACTTTCTAAATATGCATCAATTAATTTTTTAACAGGTTCAAAAGGTTCACCTATATCGATTTTATCAGCATAATTAACTTGTGCAAGGTTAACAGCATCTGATAATAAAATAAGTTCCACATCATAACCTTTTTGAACAGCCTTAAGTCCCATGGTAAAAGCAATTGTAACGTTATTAGCGTCTCTTTCATGTTGTGTTAATGTGATTAATAAATCTATATTTTCCATATATAAATACCTCCTGTAATGTATAATACTATTCTATATAATAGTTATACCCCGTAATAGTATTATAATAACATTAATAAGGAAGAAAGGAAAGAAAAATGAAAAATAAAAAAATATTAATAGTATTATTTTTGTTGTTAATTGTTTTAAATACTGCTTTTCAGATTGAAATATCAGCAAATGCTGCCGAACCGCCATCACTTGTAATTATTACTAAAACAAGTGATGATGTTGAAATTTATCTTGTAAATGGAGAGAGTAATCAAGAAATACTATTTAGAAAACTAAATAAAAAAATTGAAGACTATCATATTCTTTATAATAAAGATTTAAATAGTAATTTAAATGATTTAGAAAATGCTAAAATTAAAATTAAAACAGATACAGAAGAGTTCTATATTGAAAATGAAGTAGTTTTAAATAAATATAACTCTGTATATAGGCTTGATAAAATAAATAAGACATTAGTGGAAGGAAAAGGATTAAAAAGAAGTATAGTATTAATAGCATCAAGAATAACTATTACAATTATTATAGAAATGATTATATTTTACATGTTTGGCTTTAGAGAAAAAAGGTCCTATTATATATTTCTTTTAGTAAATTTAATAACACAATTTTTCTTAAATTATAATATTAATAATATGCTGCCAACTACAAGTTATATTATGTTAAATATTATATTTATGGAAATAATAATATTAATTACAGAATTAATAACTTTAAATTTATTGATTAAAGAAAAAAGTAAAGTTAGGATAAGTCTATTTGTAATAGTTGCAAATTTGTTAAGTTATATTGTTGGGGGATATATAATAATGAATCTACCTATATAAATTAAATGTCAAATAATAAACTATGCTTTAATTAAGAAAAAACTCTGATATAATTCTAAGTAGACAGAGAAAACTTTTAAAACAAAGGAGAATAAAATGATTTATAGAAATGCTACAATTGAAGATATAAAAAAAATTCAGAAACTTCAGGGAAAATATCATATCTCCACTATAAAAGAAGAAGATAAAAAGGACGGATTTGTAACAACTTTATTTACTTATGATCAGTTTAAAAGTTTAATAGAAAAAGAAAATGGACTTCAAATAGCTGTAGATGGTGATGAGATAGTCGCTTACGCAATGGCAGCATCTTGGGATTATTGGAAAGAGTGGCCTTTATTTGAGTATATGATAGAGCATTTAGAAGAAGATAAATATTTATCACAAGTAATTAATACGAAAAACTCATATCAATATGGACCAATTTGTATTGAAAAAAAATATAGGGGAACGGATGTATTATTAAATCTATTTGAATATTCAAGAAGGCAAATGATGGATAAATATGACATAATGATTACCTTTATAAATCACATAAATCCTAGATCTTTCGCTGCACATACTAATAAACTAGGGATGGAACTAATAAAGAACTTTGAGTTTAATGGTAATAATTATTATGAATTAGGGTATGATACAAGTATAAGAGTTAAAGGCAGCAATATTTAAAACAAACAGACTAATACATATAAAAATAATACACTAAAAATTTTAACTACATACATTAAAATATATGGAGGTAGAAAATATGTATAATGAAAAAGAAGTTTTTGAAGGAATACAAAAGTTTTTAGACAACTCAAATAAAGAAATACAATTAGCATATAATGTTCATAGGGATATATTAAGTGTACTGCCTGAAGATTTAAGAGATATTTACTATTTTAGATATTTAGAATTGGGCGGAACTATAGGCTTAAATATGAAAAATTATAAAATATATGAATATCATCATGAGAAAAATGAAAGTTTTAGAATAATATATCCAGATGATAAGCTGGAAGAGATAAAAAATTCGAATATTAATCACAATGTAGATTTCAAGTTCATATCAATTCCTTGTTCATTATTAGAAGTACCCGTAGAAGAGTTTTCAAAATTTTCAGAAAATGAATGGAATAACTTTAAAAGTGCGGTAATAATAGCAAGTAATGGAAAAGATAATGATAAAAATAAAAGAAATATAGAAATTAAGTGGTAAAATAAAGAAGCTAAATAGCTTCTTTATTTTTTTGAAATATATATTTTCTTTAAATTATAAATAATGGTATAATAAATCAAATATATATAAAGGGGATATATAGATGGATAAACAAAGAAAGGATATAATGATTTTAAGTGCAACCTTATTTTCTATGTTTTTTGGTGCTGGAAATTTAATATTTCCACCATCTTTAGGGTTTATATTTGGAGAAAAATGGTACATAGCATTTTTAGGTTTTTTCTTAACAGGAACAGGTCTTCCTTTACTTGGAATAATAGCATCAGCAAAATCTGATGGAGATATGGATAAACTAGGGGAAAGAGTATCAAAACCATTTAGCAAGTTTTTAGGTATTGTTATAGTATTATCTATAGGACCATTAATGGCTATTCCAAGGACAGGTGCAACAAGTTATGAAATGGCAATTCAGCCTATATGGAATGATTTTAATCCGGGAATTTTTGCTTTTATTTACTTTACATCTGCATACTTACTTGTTAGAAAGCCTACTAAAATTGTAGATAGAGTAGGCAAAATTTTAACACCAGCTTTGGTAATCCTACTGATACTAATAATAATATTTGGAATTTTAAATCCAATGGGAAGTATAATAAATACAAAGATAGATTCATCATTTGTTGAAGGATTTCAAGGAGGATATCAAACAATGGATGCTTTTGCAGCATTACTGTTTGGTGGTATAATAATAAATTCAGTAAAAGATAGAGGCTATAGTGATAAAGATACTCAGATTAACATGACATTAAAATCAGGTCTTATTGCTACTATAGGATTAACTATAATATATGGCGGGCTGAGTTACTTAGGAGCTACAGCTAGTGGAGTTTTAAAGGAACCAATAACAAAGGTAGAACTTATAATGGCGATAGCAGAGAATTCCTTAGGATCTTTTGGTAAAATAGGTCTAGCTATGGTTGTAACACTTGCATGCCTTACTACAACTATTGGTCTTATATCAACAGTAGGAAATTATTTTGAAAAATTAACAAATGGTAAATTAAAATATAAAGAAATAATAGTATTAACAACGATTTTTAGTGGAGTTTTATCAGTAGTTGGGGTCGATCAGATTATAAAGTTATCTTTTCCAATACTATTTTTTATGTATCCGATAGTTATTGTACTTATATTTATGACAATTGTATTTGATAGAAAAGTTGACAGTATAGTTTATAAATATCCTATATTTATAACAATCATAATAAGTATATTGGCTACACTTAAAGAATTTAAAATTATTGAGAGTACATCACATATATTAAAATATTTACCTTTATATAATCAGGGATTTCCTTGGCTAGTGCCAGCAATGATATTTGGGTTAATTGGATACTATGTATCCAAAAGTAATTAATCTTGACAAAATAATAATTTGAGATATGATTTATATATACCTAATAGGGGTATACTATTAATTGGAGGGATGAAAATGGAAAATATTAAATTTTTCTACACACAGTTTTGTCCATATTGTGTAGAATCAAAGAATTTTATTAAAGATAATAATCTTAAGGTAGAATTATTGGATGCTACATCAGATAAAGAAAATCAAGAGTTATTATTAGATATTGGTGGTAAAAGACAAGTACCAATGTTAGCCATAGGAAATGAAGCAATGTATGAATCAAGTGAAATTATAAAATGGCTGAAAGAAAACAAAGATAAATTAATATAGTTTAAGTATTTGAAAGTACACATTTTGGTGTACTTTTTTTATGTTCAAAAATAGATTAAAAAAGTATTGACAAATATAGTATTGATAATTTATAATTAAGAAGTTGTAAAAAGTTTACTAATATTAAGTATTAAGTTTAATATATGATAAAGGGTGATATTATGGAGATAGGAAGGAAAATAAAAAAGTTAAGAGTGAAAAATGATTTAACTCAAGAGGAACTTGCAGGAAGATGTGAACTTACAAAAGGGTTTATATCTCAACTGGAAAGAGATTTAACTAGTCCTTCCATTGCAACACTTGTAGATATTTTAGATGCATTAGGAACAAATTTAAATGAGTTTTTTAGCGATGACGAAGAAGAACAAATTGTTTTTACAGAAGAGGATTATTTCATATTAGAAAATGATGATTTAAACCATACAATAAAATGGATAATTCCAAATGCTCAAAAAAATAGTATGGAACCAATTTTGATTGAAATAGCACCTTTTGGTAAAAGTAAAACAGAATCACCACATGAAGGAGAAGAGTTTGGGTATGTAATTAATGGAAGTATAAAATTACATATAGGAAGGTCTTCTTTTAAAATGAAAAAAGGTGAGAGTTTTTATTATAAAGCAAATGAAAATCATTACTTAGAAAACATCGGCAATTCGAAAGCTAGGGTGATATGGGTAAGTAACCCACCGAGCTTTTAATTTATGTAAAGGAGATAGAAAATGGAAAAAAAATATGCTATTGAAATTAAAAATGTTTCAAAAAACTTCGGGGATCATTTAGTACTTGATAATTTAAGTTTAAATGTGAAAAAAAATGAGTTTTTAACTTTACTAGGTCCAAGTGGATGTGGGAAAACCACTTTGCTTAGAATCTTGGGAGGTTTTGAGGAGCCAACAGAAGGAAAGATAATATTTGAAGGTGAAGATATATCGGAACTTCCTCCTTATGAAAGACAAATTAATACGGTATTTCAAAAGTATGCTTTATTTCCACATATGAATATATATGAAAATATAGCTTTTGGTTTGAAAATAAAAGGTCTTGATAAAAAAACTATAGATGAGAAAGTAAGAAAAATATTAAAGCTTGTTAACTTATCAGGATTTGAACAAAGAGATGTTAATTCTTTAAGTGGAGGTCAACAACAAAGAATTGCAATAGCTAGAGCTTTGGTAAATGAGCCTAAGATATTACTGTTAGACGAGCCTTTAGGAGCGCTTGATTTAAAGTTAAGAAAAGAGATGCAATTTGAGCTTAAAAATATGCAGCAACAATTAGGAATAACTTTTATTTATGTAACTCATGATCAAGAAGAAGCTCTTGCTATGTCAGATACAGTGGTTGTATTAAATGAAGGAGAAATACAACAAATAGGTAGTCCAATAGGTATATATAATGAACCTAACAATGAGTTTGTTGCTAAATTTATTGGAGAAAGTAATATAATCGAGGGAAATATGCTTGAAGACTATAAAGTAAGATTTCTAGGAAAAGAATTTGTCTGTGTAGATAAAGGTTTTGTTCAAAATGAAGAAATAGATGTTG
>CAYPYI010000027.1:0-6069 GCA_964415085.1 uncultured Tissierellaceae bacterium | reverse complement strand
TTCCCTAGATAAGGGCTTTGACAAAAATCAACCTGTAGATGTTGTTATTAGACCAGAAGATTTGGAGCCAACAACAAAAGAAGATTCACAAATTGAAGGAGTTGTTGATTCAGTTATATTTAAAGGAGTTCATTATGAATTAAGAGTGGAAGATAAAGATTATACTTGGAAAGTACACACTACTTTATTTTTTGAAGAAGGGGCGGAAATTTTCCTTAAGGTATCTCCTGATAATATTCATGTTATGAAGAGGTGGGAATAATGAATATGAAAAGATTAAGTTATCCATACTTTTTATGGATGATGTTATTTATAATCGTACCACTATTATTAATAGTATTCTTTGCCTTTACAATGGATGGAGCTGAAGAAATAACCTTTACTTTAGAAAATTTTGAGAGGTTTTTTGAGGGCAAATATTTAGATATACTATTAATATCTCTAAGTCTTGCAGTTAAGGCTACAATTATATGTTTAATTCTAGGATATCCACTTGCTTATATAATTGCTAATGAGAAAAGTAATGTAAGAAATGTACTTATATTTCTTTTGGTTATACCAATGTGGATGAATTTTTTATTAAGAACATACGCTTGGTTAAGTTTACTTGGTAAAAATGGTATTATAAACTCAGTCTTAGCGAGTTTAGGATTTAGTAAATTAAATTTAATATATAATGATACAGCGGTTTTATTAGGTATGGTATATAACTATTTACCTTTTATGGTACTTCCAATTTACTCTGTTTTAATAAAAATTGATAAAAGTTTGATTGAAGCTGCAGAGGATTTAGGAGCTAATAGGTTTAAGGTATTTGGGAAAGTAATTTTTCCACTAAGTATAGAGGGAGTTATAACAGGTATTACTATGGTATTTATGCCTGCAATGAGTACTTTTGTTATTTCTAGATTATTAGGTGGAGGCCAATATTTACTTATAGGTAACTTAATAGAGCAGCAATATCTATGGGTAGGTGACTGGAACTTTGGATCTAGTATATCAGTAATAATGATGCTTTTAATCATTATAACTATGGCCATAACTAATAGAGTAGGAAAAAGATTTGGAGGTAATATAAATGAATAATAAATTGTTTAAAAGGATATATACTTCTTTAATATTTTTATTTATGTATTTACCTATAGTAGTATTAATCATGTTTTCTTTTAATGACTCCAAATCTAGAGGTGTGTGGAATGGATTTACTTTGAAATGGTACTTTGAGTTATTTAAAGATACTGAGGTTTTAATGGCTTTATATTATACAATAGTAATAGCTGTAATAAGTGCTTTGATAGCTACTATTATTGGTACAATAACAGCAATAGGTATTTCAAACTTACATGGATTTAAGAGGAAGATATATTTAAACTTAAATTATCTACCAGTATTAAATCCAGATATAGTAACAGCAGTAAGTTTAATGACTTTATTTAGAATAATGCAAATAGAATTTGGATTTACAACAATGCTTTTAGCACATATAGTATTTTCTATACCTTATGTTATATTATCTGTACTTCCAAAGATTAATCAGCTAGATAAAAATTTAATTGATGCAGCGCTGGATTTAGGAGCTACACCATTTTATGCTTTAAGAAAAGTAATTATACCTGAAATAAAGCCAGGAATAATTTCTGGAGCATTGATAGCTTTTACTATGTCGGTAGATGATTTTGTAATTTCATTCTTTAATAAAGGTGCCGAAGTTACAAACTTAAGTATTACAGTATTTTCTATGACAAAAAGAGGAATAAATCCTGTAATAAACGCTTTATCAACTTTAATGTTTATAGTATTATTAATAATAATATTTTTAATAAATAAAAATTCAACAAAAAGTATAGGAGATAGGGGAGGTATTATGTAATGAATAAAAAATTTATATTAATATTTATGATAATAGTCTTAATAATACCTTTATCTTCATGTAAGGATAATAAAAAAGAAAGTCTTAATGTATATAATTATGGAGATTATATAGATATGGACCTTGTTAAGGAATTTGAAGAAGAGTTTAATGTTAAAGTTAATTATAATACTTATGCTACAAATGAAGATATGTATATTGCTTTAAAAAAAGGTGGAACAAGCTATGACTTAGCATTTCCTTCAGATTATATGATAGAGCGAATGATTAAAGAAGATCTTTTAGAGAAGATAGATAAAAATATTGTAACCAATCTAAAGTATATAGATGAACAGTTATTATATAAGGAGTTTGATCCAAATAATGATTATTCAGTACCATATTTTTGGGGAACTGTTGGTATAGCTTATAATACAAAATATGTTGATGAGAAAGATGTTGAAACTTGGGATGTATTATGGAGTGAAAAATATAAAAATGAAATATTTATGCTTGATTCTCAAAGAGATTCTTTTGCTGTAGCTTTAAAGAAATTAGGATATAGTATGAATTCTCAAGATATAAATGAATTAAGAGAAGCAACGGATGAATTAATAAGACAAAAGGAAGTTATATATGCATATGTTGGAGATGAAGTAAAAGATTTAATGGCTTCAGAAGAAGCTTATATTGCATTAGCTTGGTCAGGAGATGCATTAATGATGGCAAGCCATAACGAAAATATTGCATACAAAGTTCCAAAAGAAGGCACTAACCTTTGGTTTGATAATGTGGTTATTCCAAAAAGTGGAAAGAATAAAAGGTTAGCAAATGAATTTATTAATTTTTTGAATCGTCCAGAAATTTCAGCAAGAAACTCTGAGTATGTAGAATATCCAACAGCTAATCTAGAAGGTAAAAAATTATTATCTGATGAGATGAGAAATAGTGAAACAGCATATCCAAGTTCTGATGTAATAAAAAATGCAGAAATCTTTAGAGATCCTAAAGATATGTTAAAAGTTTATAATGATTTGTGGATTGAAATAAAAGCAACTAGAATAGATAAATAAAGAAGAACTGTTAAACTGATTAGTTTAGCAGTTTTTTAATAATTGACTATACAAAAATTATATAAATGTGGTAATCTAATATTTGCAGTTAAAATTTTAGGAGGATAGAATATATGGAATTAACATGGTTTTCATTGGCATTATTGGCCACATTTTTTTGGGGCTGGTCTGATGTTTTATTCAAAAAAGGCACAGACGAAAAAGACCCATACAGTCATTTAAGAATTATTATAATGATAGGTCTTATTATGGGTTTGCAATCATTAGTAGAACTTAATAAATTAGGTTGGGATTATGATCCCAGAACAATAATTACTTATTTTCCAGTATCATTTTTATACATATTATCAATGACAATTGATTTTTATGGATATAGATATCTGCAAATATCAGTAGGTTCTCCTGTAGCAAGTACTTCAGGAGCAATAGCAGGTATACTATCATTTAGAGTATTAGGAAAAACAATGTCAGGATGGCAATTTTTTGCAGTATCACTTATTACTTTAGGTCTTTTGATGCTAGCATATTTAGAGAAAAAAGAATCAGATAAAAATTTAACAAAAGAAGATGAAAAATATAAAATGGGAGCTAAAGCACTAATGTTCCCAATTATGTATGCCTTTATTGATGGAGTAGGTACTTTCCTAGATGATGTATACTTAAGTAATATGCTTACACCAGAAGAAGCTCTTATATCATTTGAATTAACATTTTTTATAGTAGCTGTAATATTTTTAATTTATATAGTTGCAATTAAAAAAGAACATTATTCTATAAAAGATGAAAAATACAATATATATGGGGCGATATGTGAAACCGCAGGACAGTTTTTCTATGTTTATGCTTTAAATGGAAATTCTGTGGTTGCAGCTCCACTTATGAGTATAGACAGTATAGTTGCAGTAATATTTGGTAGAATATATTTAAAAGAAAAGCTAAATAGAAATCAATATATTACTATAGTGATAATAACAATTGGAGTATTTATATTAGGTTTTTTTGAATAAAAGAGATAATCCTCATTATGAAGATTATCTTTATATTATAAAGGAGGAGAATATGAATCTATATATTAAATTAATCCCATTAATAGTTGTAATAATACTATTAAGTAAGAAACATCATATGTTATTTGCTGGATTTATTGGTGGAGTAATAGCAATGATAATAGGAAAAATAACTATAGAAGATGCTTCAGGAATATTTTTAGAGAGCATATCAAAAATGTTATCAATAACCGTTCCTATAATTTATGCAGCTGCAGCATCAATGGTATCACAAGCAGGAAGTATTAAAGCATTGGTAAATTTAGCAAATAGAAAACTAAAAGGAAGAACAGATATATTAGCGGGAATTATAATTTTAATTCAAGGTTTAGCTACTTATATGAGTGGTATGGGTGCTGGTAACACTATGGTAATAGCACCTTTAGCTATGCAGGCTGTTGGTTTTGTACCTGAAGTAGTTGGTTCCATGGCTGTTATAACTACTTTTGGATATACAACATCTCCAGCTTCATTGGAGTCAATATTAGTCGGAGATGCAGTTAATATAACAGCACAAGAACATGCAATGAGTATGGGAATATTTACCTTAGTATTTTTTGCACTTGCTATTATAAATGGGGTAATAGGAGTTAGAAGAAGAAATATAATAAAAGAAAATGAAGATGATTTATCATCTTCTAATGTAGAACTTGTAAAAAATTCAATACCTTTTATAGCTTTATTACTTATGGTTATATTAGGAAGCAGTATAAATAAATTAATAGATATAAAAATATTTACTCCTGTTACTATAGTAATATTTACATCTATTCTAACTACTATATTTACAGATTATTCTATAAATGATACATCTAATGCATTGGTAAAGGGATCTACATTTATACTTACAACACTTTTTTCAGTAGGTATGTTTCTAGGATTCATAGAACTTATAGCTAGCTTAGGTACATTTACAGAAATAGCAAATTTACTTAAATATATTCCAGAAAACTTAGTTTTACCAGCTTCAATATTATTAGCATTTTTAATCGCTATACCATCAGGAGCTTATACAGCAGGTGTATTTACCTTAATACTTCCTAGTTTAATTACACTAGGTTTACCTGGTAGAGCTCTGGGCTTTGTAGTTATAGCAACAGGATTAGGAGCACAAATTAGTCCGGTACAAATAAACGTAGCGGCTTTAGCCGATGGTTTTGATAAGAGTATAGAAGAAATAATAAAATCAAATATTAAGTATGTTCTTACTGCTGTGACTATTTTGATAATTATTAGTTTTTTTATAATATAAATAAGAAAATGCTGTATTACTAATATTAGTAATGCAGCATTTTTTAATTAGTTTACTTCTAAAGCAGATTCAGGTAGTATTTGTCCACCATCTACGATAATACTTTGACCTGTAATATATTTAGCCTCATCAGAAGCTAAAAACATTATTGCATAAGCTATATCTTCTGGGCTACCTAATTTTCCTGCAGGTATAGTTTGTTCTTGATTTTTAATATATTCATCTCCTAATGTATTTTTCATACCAGGTGTTATTATATTTCCTGGTTCAACTGCATTAACAGTTATATTCATTGGAGCTAACTCTAAAGCAGCAGTTTTTATAAAACCATTAACTCCAGCTTTAGCAGCAGAATAATGAGCCATTTTTGGGTTTCCTACCCTATTTCCTGTGATAGAAGATGTTACAACTATTTTACCACCATTTTCTTTCATAAAAGGTATGATTTCCTTAACTGAAACAAATATACTTTTCAAGTTAACATCTAAAACATTATCCCAATCTTCAAAATTCATATCTTTTATACTAACTTCTGGGAATATTCCTGCATTTAGGACTAAGACATCAATTGATCCAAGTTTCTCGTTAGCATATTTAAATAGTTCCTTTGTTTTATCAAAGTCAAGTACATCAGCTTTGAAAAATTCAACTTTTAGATTTTGATTTTTCAAATCAGTTTCTAAACTATCACCACTTTGGGAATCTCTACCTGTAAAAATAACATTTGCACCTTCACTTGCAAACACCCTAGTTATACCTTCACCGATACCTTTGTTACCTCCAGTTATTATTACATTTTTGTCTTTCATTGAAAATGCCATTAATAATCCCTCCTTATTAAAAACTATA
>CAYPYI010000026.1:0-18626 GCA_964415085.1 uncultured Tissierellaceae bacterium | reverse complement strand
TCCTTTTCTAATACTATATCATTTATAAATAACTTTTTAAATAATATAACTACTAATATCATTGCAATTACTATTATATATCTATTTTTCTTACTTTCAAGCATATTATCCCTCCTAAAGTATAATTATTATTTCGTCTATATTTATATATTTCCTTTATTTATGACTCTTTTATTTATTTTTTAATCTGATATAATTATAATATTAGACAAAAGGTGGTGAAATTTTGAAAGGAAAATCAAGAAAATTATTTTTACTTAGTTTAATTGTTTTAACAATATATAATTTTTCTATATTTGCTTTTGCCCTAGAAGGCGAGGATTTAGAACTAACAGGCGAGGCTGCATTATTAATTGATGAAGATTTTGATGCTATATTATTTGGGAAAAATATTCATGAGAAACTTTATCCAGCAAGTACCACAAAAATAATGACAGCTATACTGGCTATTGAAAATTTTGATTTAAGCGATGTTTGTAAGGTTGATCAAGAAATAGTATCTCTTACAAAAGGTAGCCATGTTGCTCTGGATTATGATGAAGAAATGACTGTAGATAACCTTCTACATGCATTACTAATTGCCTCAGCCAATGATGCTGCTTTAACATTAGCAAAACATTATTCAGGTAACATAGATGACTTTGTAAACTTAATGAATGAAAAGGCAAAAGAAATAGGAGCTAATGATACTCATTTTGCTAATCCACATGGATTACACGATGAAAATCACTATACTACAGCATATGATTTATATTTAATAACTAAATATGCTATGGAAAATGATAAGTTTAAAGAAATTATTACAATGCCAAGATTTGTTGTTCCCGCGACTAATAAGAAGGAAGAAAGATACATATTAAATACAAATAGATTTTTAGTTAATAATGGAAAAATGAATATTAATGGTGATTTGAAGCCTATAAGTTACGATGGTATATGTGGTGTTAAAACAGGATTTACAGATGAAGCTGGAAATTGTCTGGTTAGCTATGCCAATAAAAATGGTAAAGGGATGTATACAGTAGTGCTTAAATCAAAAAAATATGATGTTTATGCTGATACTTATAAACTTATGGAGTATGGTTACAATAATTTTTCAACTAGGAATATCGCTAGTAAAAATGAATTTGTAGATAATTTAAATTTGGATAATGCAACTATTCCATTTATATCTACTGTAGTTGATAAGGATATCTACTATCCAATAAAAAACGATAAATTACCAGAAATAAAAAAAGATATTAACTTTAATGAAGATATTAAAGCTCCAATTAAAAAAGGAGATATTTTAGGTAGAGTAGATTATTACATTGATAATGAAAATATTGGATCTGCAAATATTATCTCTACTATTTCAGCAGATGCTGTAAATGGAAGTATTATATCATTTGTTAAGAGTAAATGGTATTTATTTGTAATATTCTTTTTAGTGCTAGTTAGAGTAATAGAAACTACAAATAGAATTAAAAGAAGAAATAAAAGAATGTCCAGAAGAAATAACTCTGATATGTCTTTTGTAAATAAAATGTAAAAAAACCCACTTCTAAGAAGTGGGTTTTTATATCAATAAATTTGTAAATAAAAAGAGTTCAAATCCAATCTTTTTATTATTTTACAACTGCTATAGCTTCAATTTCAACTTGTCCATTAAGTGGTAATTTTGCAACTTGAACTAAACTTCTTGCAGGCTTATGATCTGAGAAGTACTCAGCATAAACTTCATTGATTTGTCCAAATTTTTCTATATCATTAACAAATACACTTACCTTTACAACATCTTCAATTGTTGCTCCACCAGCTTTTAAAACTTCAACAACATTATCTAAACATTGTCTAGTTATAGCCTTTATATCTCCTTCTACTAATTCTCCTGTTTCAGGATTAATATGTAATTGTCCTGAAGTAAATACCATATTTCCTGCTTTTATCCCTTGAGAATAAGGACCTACTGCAGCTGGTGCTGTTTCTGTTTTTAAAATTTCTAAACTCATTATTATCCCCCTTATTAAATTTAATATCTATAGTAAATATATTACTAGCAAATTAATCTTCTTCATCCCATAATTTTTCTAGATTATAATATTCTCTTTCATCTTTATGGAATATATGAACTATTATTTCTTCAAAATCTAAAAGTATCCATCTTCCTGAATCATAACCTTCTTTATGTATAAGGTTATAACCATTATCATACATTTCTTTATCTATCTCAGCAGCTATTGCCTTTGTTTGGACAACAGAGTTCCCACTTACGATTACAAAGTAGTCGGCAATACTAGTTAAATTTCCAATATTTAAAACTTCAATATCTATTCCATTTTTCTCTTCACAAGCATTTTTTATTACCTCTAATTTTTTTTCTATCAAATCCACTATTTACATTCCTCCTTATTTAATAATAAGTAATTTCTACAAGTTATAGAATCCTGACTAATTGTCTTATCATTATTTATTAAGAATAAAATTGTTTGATCAATTGATTTTATTATAGCTAAATCTAAGTCTCTATAAGAAAGTTCTCTTACATTTACTACTCCTTCAAAATTTCTCACAGGCTCTATATAATCAGCTAAAAATATTATTTTTTCTAAATTTGACATATTTCCTCTGCCTGTTGTATGGTATTTAATAGCATTTAATATATCTTCATCCAAAATATTATATTTATATTTGGCTATCTTACTTCCTAAATCACTATGAATTAGTTCTACATTATCTAATAAAAGTTCATTTAATAAAATATTATACTCTTTTGATAATGATAGAAGTTTTTCCCTATCTCTTATTTTAGCACAATCATGAATTAATCCTGCTAAGTATATTTTATCATCTTTAATACTTAAATTAAACCTTTTTGATAAAATTATTGCTTCTTTAGCAACTCTTTTAGAATGATTTGTTCTTTTTTCACCAATTCGTTCTTGTATATCATCTGCTATTTCTCTTATTTCTTCTCTACTTTCTATCTGTTTAATGATATTTTCTATATCATGCTTCTTTATTATATCATTTCTAATTTTATTAATATCTAAATTTAGACTATTCATTTCATTAACTTTATCTAACATTTTATCACCTATATAAATCATTTTTAAGTATATAATCTTCAACATTTTCTGGTAATAAATATTTAATTGATTTTCCTTCTTTTACTCGATCTCGTATATATGTAGACGAGATTTCTATAAATGGAAATTTCAATCTTTTTATATTACCTTGATGTAGTTTATTCAATCTTTCAATTTCTCTATCCACTTCTTCAAATTCAAACTTTCTTCTATCAACTACAATTATATTTATATTCTCTACGATTTTTTCATAATCTTTCCAATATTTTAAAGTTAAAAGAGAGTCTGCCCCCAAAATAAAATATAACTCATCATCGCTATATAAATCATTTAGCTCTTTTAAGGTATCCACTGTATAGTTTACTCCTTTTTTATCTACCTCAATGCTAGAAACTTTAAATCTAGAATTAGACTTTACTGCTAAGTTAACCATTTCTAATCTAACTTTGCAGTCTATCACATCATTTTTACTCTTATGTGGTGGATTACCTGTTGGAATGAATATTATATAATCTAAATTTAAATTATCTAAAACAAATTCACTTAATATTAAATGCCCATAATGTATCGGATTAAATGTACCCCCCATTATTCCTATTTTCATATTATTCCCCTTATATTTAATATTTGTAAATCTCACAATTTCTCAAATTTATCATACAATATATATACCCTATATTCTTTAATTAAAAATATGAGTTTTTAGAAGCTATTTCTATATAAATACATTCTAATTACAAAATAAACTTCAGACTACTCTGAAGTTTATTATTTACTTTTCTATTTAGTTTATTTAGGTAGATTAATTTTCTTGTTATCTTTAGATTCTCTATATATTACTAATCTACTACCTATACATTGAACATATTCTGCACCAGTTTTTTCTATTAACTCTTGTATAGCCTCCTCAGGCTCTACTAATGAATTTTGTAAGATATTAATTTTAATTAATTCTTTTGTTTCTAATGCGCCATCTATTTGTTCAACAAAATTTTCATTTATTCCACCTTTTCCTATTTGAAATAGTGGATCTAATTTATTTGCAAGTCCTTTTAAATAACTTCTTTGTTTTCCTGTTAACATTTTATACCTCCTTAGAAGAAGAATTCGAATTCATATCCTGCTATATTTACTATTTCACCTTCATCTATGCCAAGTTCTTCAAGTTTATCTACAACTCCATGTTTTCTCATAGATTCTTGGAAATATCTTAATGAATCAACATCATCAAAGTAAGTTGATTCTAATAATCTTTCAATATAACTTCCTTCAACAATATACTCATCATCTTCTTTTCTTACTATAATAGAATCAACATCTTCTATTACTTCTTCATATTCCTCGTCATATGTTTCATATGTTACTTCTTCTTTTGATAATAAGTCCCATATCTTATATTTTAATTCTTCTATACCTTGTCTTGTACCTGCAGAAACTTCTATCACATCAATGCCTGTATCTTTAAGCTCTTCTTTTAATAACTTTAGGTTTTCTTCAGCATTAGGTAAATCCATTTTATTAGCACAAACAACTTGTGTTTTTACTGATAATTTTTCATTATAATTTTTAAGTTCTTCATTAATTTTATAAAAATCTTCTATAGGATTTCTACCTTCAATTCCAGAAATATCTATTACATGAACTAATATTCCAGTTCTTTCTATATGTCTTAAAAAATCATGTCCTAAACCTATACCTTCTGAAGCACCTTCAATTAAACCAGGTATATCTGCCATAACAAAACTCTTACCTTCACCTACTCTTACTACACCAAGATTTGGTTGTAATGTTGTAAAATGGTAATTTGCAATTTTAGGTTTTGCAGCTGACATAGTTGATATGATTGTAGACTTTCCTACATTAGGAAATCCTATTAATCCAACATCAGCTAAACTTTTAAGCTCTAAAACTACTTCTTTTTGTGCTCCCTTTGTTCCAGGCTCAGCAAAACTAGGTGCTTGTCTTGTAGGAGTTGCAAATTTAGCATTTCCCCTACCACCTCGACCACCTTTTGCAATTACATACGTTTGATCTTTATCCTTTAAATCTACTATAACTTGATTTGTTTCTGCATCTTTTACTAAAGTTCCTGGTGGTACTTTAATTATAAGATCTTCTCCAGCTTTTCCAAATTGTCTTTTAGTTCTACCATTCTCACCATGTTCTGCCTTAAATAGCGATTGGTATTTAAAGTCCATTAATGTTCTAAGTCCTTCGTCTACAGTGATAATTACATCTCCTCCATTACCACCGTCACCACCGTAAGGTCCTCCTGCTGGTTCAAACTTTTCTCTTCTCCAAGCTACAGCACCATTTCCACCATTTCCGCCTCTTACATGTATTTTTACTTTATCTATAAACATGTTTATCTACCTCTCATATCTAGTATATTACTTACTAATACTAGTATCTCATTTTTTATTTTTATTAGCAAATAAAATATTTTTTATATTTTATTATTCTTACCTAAATAATAATCTAAAGATTAGTATTTATTTAAATTAAAAAATAAAGCTTACCTAAAAGGCAAGCTTTATATATTATGCTAACTCTTCTACAGGGTAAACACTTACTTTCTTTCTATCTCTACCCATTCTTTCAAATCTAACTACACCGTCAACTGTTGCAAATAAAGTATCATCTTTTCCTTTGCCTACGTTTTGACCAGGGTGTATTTTAGTTCCTCTTTGTCTTACTAATATATTGCCAGACAATACGAATTGTCCGTCTCCTCTTTTCACTCCTAATCTTTTAGCTTCAGAGTCTCTACCGTTTCTTGAGCTACCTACTCCTTTTTTAGAAGCGAATAATTGCAAATTCATTTTTAACATTTCAACTACACCTCCCTGCACTTGAGAGTAACATGTTTTGGATAACTTTCTACTATCGATCTAATTCCTGTTTCAAAAGTTTTCAAAACAATCTGACTTTTCTCCAGTTTAATATTATCTATATTTTTAGGTAAATTAACTTCTGTATAACCATCATCTATAGTATAATCTAAATCTTTTTCATTAATCATGCATACTTTATTTAAGGATAGTATAGTTGTTTGAGCAAGTACTGATACTGCTGAACAAACTATATCTTTACCATAATCATCATAGTTTGCATGACCTTTAACAGTAAATTTCGTAATATTAGATAGATTATCTATATATATGTTTACTTTAACCATATTATCCAACTATCTTTTCAATTTTAACTTTTGTATATGGTTGACGATGACCTTGTTTTTTCTTGTAGTTCTTTTTAGCTTTGTATTTGAACACGATAACTTTCTTTCCTTTACCTTGTTCTACAACACTTGCTTCAACTTTAGCTCCTTCTACTACTGGCTTACCAATGTTTAAACCATTATCGTTAGCTACTACTAAAACTTTGTCAAATTCAACAGTTTCTCCTGCTTCTACGTCTAATTTCTCTACGAAAATAACGTCTCCTTCTTGAACTCTATATTGTTTTCCACCTGTTTCTATCACAGCGTACATATTTCGCACCTCCTCAAACCAGTCTCGCCAGTATCAGGTGCTATGCTTTAATACCCATACTGAGCGGCTACATACTCAATTATAATATCAAAAACTATAGGCTTTGTCAATTATATTATTATTTATTTTATATATCCAAGCCCTTCACATACATTGCATTTTTTTAGCATATTATCTCTTAGGCTACCATAATTTCTTTTCCTTGTAATTTCTAAAAGCCCTAGTTTTGTAAATCCTAAAATATATGGCCTATTATTATCTTTATTTAATTCTATTTTAAACTTTTCAATTACCAACTGTCGATCTTTTGGATTATTTAATGAAATAAAGTCAATCAAAATAATACCACTTAAATTTCTAAGTCTTATCTGTCTAGCTATTTCTGGAATAGCTTTAAGGTTTACTTCTAACTTTGTTTCATCTAGTGATAGGTTCCCTATATAGCTTGCTGAATTGACATCTATAGCTGTTAAAGCTTCTAATTCATCTACTACTATATCTACTCCGTTATCAAGCCTTACACATCTTCCTAAGGCTTCTGATAATCCTAAAGATATATCTAAATTATAGTCTATATTAAATTCACTATCATATTCTAAGGACTTAAAATTATGTATATCATCCTTTAGATAATTCTCAAACTCTTTTTCAAAGTTTTTGTTATTATAATATATTTTATATCTATACTTATCTTTAATACTTCTAATAAATGATATATATCTATTTGGTTCCTTATATATCAATTTAGGAACTGGTAAAAAATCTTTTTCTTTCATTACTTTACTATAAATCCTTATTAAACTTTTATATTCATTTTCCAAAGTAGATTTACTTACATTTTTAGCATTTGTTCTAAAAACCATTCCTAAATTATCTTTTTTAATTTTATTTCCAATATCCAACAATTTATATATATGATCTTTAGAATCTATTTTTCTTGAAATCTTAATTCCACTATCAAATGGTGTCAAAACTAGATAATTTCCTGTAAATGTAATATCTCTACTTAAAAAAGCTCCTTTTTTACCAGTAGGGTCTTTTTTCACTTCAACTAGTATACTATCTCCACCTTTTAAATCCATCTTAGCAATATTATCTTTTCTTTTATCTTGAGATAACACTGAACTTTTAAGTGGAAGATATCCATTTTCTTCTTCACCAATATCTATAAACGCTGCATCTATTCCTTTTATAACTTTTTCTACTCTAGCCCTATAAATATTTCCTATCAAGCTTTTATTATCCTTATTTTCTATAAAAAACTCCATCAATTTCTTATTTTCAACCAGTCCAAACTTTATATCATCATCATTCTCATCAATAAAAATATAATCCAAATTTTCACCTCCCAAATTAAAAAAGAGCCTATAAAGGCTCTAAAAAATGATATACTTTATATGTATTAATCACTTTCTGTTGTTATTTCATCTTTGTATTCTTCCTTAACTTTTATTATAGGAATATTTGCAACTAAAGTTGAAACTGGAGATTTATCCTTATCTTTTTTCATCTTAGTTAGTTTTACATCTAACTCTTCTTCATCAATTTCTACGTATTTTGAAATTAATTTTATTATGTCTTGTTCCATTTGTTCCAATAGTTTAGGAGAAATATCCGCTCTATCATGTACTAATACAAGCTTTAATCTTTCTTTAGCTACAGTTTTACTATTATCTTTTTTTCTACTAAATATTTTAAAAAAATCCAAGCTTATCCCTCCTATTTGTTAAATAGTACTTTTAATATTTTGCTTAGTTTTCCTTCTTTATCTTCTTCTAAATCAAGAAGTTCTACTTCTTCTCCTGTTATTCTTCTAGCTATATTATTATAAGCCTTTCCTGCTGGTGATGTTCCTTGAATTACACAAGGTTCACCTTTGTTTGTACTAATAACTATTTCTTCATCATCTGGCACAATACCAAGTAAATCAATTGCAAGTAAGTCCTCAATATCTTCTTTATTTAGCATGTCTCCACGTTTAACCATATCTGGTCTAATCCTATTAATTATTAACTTAGGATCTTTTATTCCAGTAGCTTCTAGTAAACCTATTACTCTATCAGCATCTCTAACAGCTGATATTTCAGGTGTTGTTACTATATAAGCCTTATCTGCTCCTGCTATTGAATACTGAAATCCTTGTTCTATTCCTGCAGGTGAATCTATGATTATATAATCGTAATCCTCTTTTAATTCCTTAACAAGCTCAAGCATTTTTTGAGGGTCTATGGCTGATTTATCTCTAGTTTGAGCTGCAGGTAAAAGGTATAAATTTTCAAATCTTTTATCTCTTATAAGTCCTTGTTTAATCCTACAGTTTCCTTCTAAAATATCAACTAAATCATATACTATTCTATTTTCTAAACCTAGAACAACATCTAAATTTCTAAGTCCTACGTCCGCATCTAAAACAACTACTGAATGTCCTAGCATTGCAAGTCCAGTACTAATATTAGCACTAGTAGTAGTTTTACCTACTCCTCCTTTTCCAGAGGTAATAACTATTGCTACGCCTTCTTTCTTTTCCACCATACAATATTCCTCCCTTTATTTGTTAGGTAAATAAGGTTCAATTATTACTCCATTGTTAATTATCTTAGCCACTTCTGGAACTTTATACTTAGCTTCATCTCCATCAGGAGCCCTTACAATTAAATCTCCTATACCAAGTTGTGTTGGAATTAATTTATAAGCTGCGACTATAGCTTTTTTATTTCCATCTAAACCCGCATATGCGACTCCTCTTAATGTACCTAAGATAATAATATTACCATTTGCTTTTAGGTGCGCTCCGGGATTTACATCTCCAACTATTACTATATTTCCATCATAAGCAATTTCTTGTCCTGATCTTACAGTTCCATATACAAACTTAGTCATACCTTCTGTAACTATTTCTGAAATATTTTCATCCAAATCTTCTGTTACAATTTTTTCTACAATTTCTTTTTCACTTTGTAAAAATTCTTCTTTTAAAGGCGCCATAAGATTATCCATGCTTATATTAAAATCATATCTATATTTTAACAAATATGCAATATCTAATTTGTCTTTCGCACTAATATTTTGACCTTCTACTCCCAAAAAATTTGTTCCTTTGAAAAACTTCTTAGATTTTTTCATTGTCTTGTCAATTTCTTGTTTTACTAAATTTAAATCTTCCGTTTTAATTTCTAGATAAACTCCATCTGCTACACCCTTAAATGCAATTACATCACTCATTTGGATTACCTCCATTTTATCATATATTATATCTTATTGGGACAAATAATTCTTAAAAGGTAAGTTATCTGTTTCTTCTAACTTATTTAAACCTAAATACTCAGCAAATATCTCTCTTACTAAAGGTCCTGCATATCCACCACTACCACCTTGGAACAATACTGTAGCCACTGCAATTTCAGGTTCATCATATGGTGCAAAACCTACAAACCATGCAAAGTCATCGTAAGGCTCTTTAGTAACGGGATTAATACTTTTCTTTTCTGCAGTTCCAGTTTTTACCCCAACTTCCACAGGGAAGTTATTAAATGTTCTCATTGCAGTACCATCTTTTGCAGCTAAGTACATACCTCTTTTTATAGCTTCTAGATTTGAATAGTCATTTAATTCGATTCTCTCTGATTCTACTTCATGAGAATAAATTTCCTCACTATTATTATAATTTCTTATATTTTCTAGAAGAGTCAGCTTATGTCTATATCCCCCGTTTGAAATTATTGAAATATAATTAGCCATCTGAATAGGTGTATAAGCATTTTGTCCCTGTCCAATTGTAAGGTTTAAAGTATCTGTAATATCCCATGTTACTTTATTTAAATAAGTATATTTTATAATATCCATTAAACCTTCTCTTTTATTTGGTAATACTTTTTCTCCATCGATATTTAATTTATCAAGTTCAATTCCTACTTCTTGTCTCGTCATTATAGTATCTTTATCCATCCAAGAAACTATTTCTTCAATTAGTTCCTTTTTCTCATCTTCATTAAATGTTACACCCTCTTTATAATAGTTATGAATAGTTGCATTTAATTCATTTCTAAATAAAGATTTCATTAATTTTTTCTTCTTTTCAGGATCTGGAACCCCAACAGCAACTTCTTTAGGCACATTTATCTCAATTCCAGTTCTATCATCTAATCCCAATTTTCTAGCCATATTAACTAAGTCTTCCACTTCTACTTTTACACCTAATTGTTCCCTAGTCCTTTGGTTTTCACCAAGTGCCAGTGTATAAAAATAATAGTTACATGAATCTCTCAAGGCCTCACTAATATCAACATTGCCATGAGTTCTTCTTGACATCGTCCATGCTAGACAGTTAAACCTATCTGTACCAACTTCTATATAACCCATATCTCTGATTTTTTTATTTGGACTTAAACCTTTTTCTAAAGCTGTCAATCCAGTTAACATTTTATATATAGAACCTGGTTGTATTGCAGTTTGTGTTGCAATATTATATAAGGGTCTTGGTGCTAGTGTATCACTTTCATCTTCTGGAAATAAGCTTGACCAATCTGTACTTGATATACCTGTTGAAAAAAGATTTGGATCATAAGGAGGATAACTTGCACTAGCTAATACTTGTCCTGTTTTTACATCTATTGCTACAACTGCTCCAGATTTTGCATTTTTATATGGTCTACCCTTTTTAGTACCAAATTTAAAATCTCCCCATTCACTTTTAAAAGTACCGCCTTTTTGAAGTTCTAATAAGGTTTGTTCTAATGCATCTTCTGCAACTTTTTGTAAATCTAAATCTATTGATAAATATACATTATCTCCAGGAACAGCTTTTACAGTTTCTGAACCTATTTCTTTAATTGTATTACCAAGTGGATCAACTTCGACTTTCTTACTTCCTGTTGTCCCTCTTAAGTGATGCTGCATGCTCTCTTCTATTCCTGTTTTTCCTATAATCTCATTTTTGGAATATCCTTGCTCATCTACATATTTTTCAATCTCATTAGCCTGGCTAATTTTTCCTAAATAGCCTAATATATGAGCAGCTGTTTTACCTTCAGGATAATATCTTACTGGCTCTATAGATATTTCAATTCCTGGAACTTCCATTAAATGTTCTTCTATCTTTGCAACAGTATCGTCTTTTATACCATAAGCTATATTAATAGGTTTGTATGCAAGATAACCTTGTTTTTTAATTTGAGAATAAACATTTAAAATTGGTAGTATTTCATATTTACTTAAGCTATTATCAATATTATAATACGATACCAAACTTTCATATATTTTTTCTTTAGGTATATCTAGTATATTTTCATAATTCTTAAAATATTTCTCTTTGCTTATTAAATGCTCATCTAAAAATCTTTTTAGCTCATTAATATATACATAATCTACCTCATCTCCTGATACAGCAATTTTTGCATTTATTCCATTATTTAGTAATTGACTTTGAGCTTTTGCTTTTACATCTTTATGAGATACAAAATCCTTCATCACCTTAGTTTCATAAGCTAATTCCGCTAAATAATCTATAATATCATCTTGAGGCATAAATTCATTATCTTTGTGCTCATACTTAAATTCACCTTTATTTTTTCTATCTTTAACTACTTTTACATCTACTTCTACTTTTTTATCTTCCATTAGTTTTATAAGTATTTCACCAGGATAAATATATTCCTTTTTATCCGAAGGAGATTCATATGATGTTTCTAAGAAATCTTTTAATCCTACTTCATAGAATATATTTGCAAAGTCTTCTACACCCTTTGTATCTTTAGTTACAAAGTCAAATTGTTTTGATAACTTTCTTTTTTGAGTATAGTATTCTTTTTCATATGATAAAGCAAAATCTTCAAGTACTATATTATCTGTTAGTCCGCGTTCACTAAGTATATCGTATACAATTTTCCTCGTAATATTATTATTTATAGTGCTCATTATTACAGTTCTATCATCATTTATTAAATTAATTATGGAATCAATAGGACCAAGTTCTTTAGGTATATTATTGTTTTTCTTCCATATTTCAACTTGTTCATCATCAGTAAATTTTGAAACTAAACCTTCCTCCGTAATTTCAAAATCTATTGGTATGTCCATTCCTTTTTTCTTATATACACTCAAAGTTCTATTAGCAACTATATATTTATAATGTCCTTCATATTCATTTGATACAAAGTATGAATTTAATACGTCCTTAACTAAATTATTTTCAACTAATATATCTATAACTTTATCAATAGGATTCTGATTTTCTAAATCATAATCCTCCTCATTTTCATATTCAAATACATTTAATTTCAAAGGAAAATCATCCTCATATTCTACTCCATCTTCCTCTATAAGCCTTGTAAGCTTTAAAAATGCATCATTTTTCTTAACATTTCTCAACTTTTTATCTTTAGTATTATCGTATCTATTTAGCTCATCTTTAAAAAGCTGAACTGTAAATCTAGGTACATTACCTGCTAGCAATTTACCATTTCTATCTCTTATTTCTCCTCTTGGGGCTGTCATTTCTACTTCCCTAAGTCTTAAGTTATCTGCTCTTTCCCTATAATCATCCCCTCTTGCAATTGTAAGAACTGCAAGCCTAAATGATAAGGCAAATATAAGTATGAATAATACTAAAACTAAAATTTTATATCTATCTTTAAATTTATCAAAAAAATTCATCTAAATCACCTTACCCCTCTTCTAAAATCCAATGATGGTTTTTTAAAGATTTTAGAAAATAGCATATACACAAATACTGAAGCAACTGCATTGTATATTATTTCTATAGAAATAATATAGGTAAACATATCTCCTAAATTTGTTTTTCTTGATAAGAAGAACAAAAATAAATAGTAAAGAAAGTTATACATTATAGTAGCTGCAGCTGTTAAAAGTGCAGGTACAATTTTATTATTAACATTTAACAATTCCTGTAACATACCACATAAGTATCCTATTAAAAAGTACACCAAAGCATTTACTCCTATTACAGATCCAAAAATTATATCATGTAAAAGACCTATGGCAAGTCCAAAAAAAGCTCCATGATACTTACCTTTAATTAATGATATAACAATTACGCACACTAATGCTGTATTAGGTGCGTAACCAAAAATAGTCCAATATGATAATATACTACTTTGCAGTAACATATTTATTAATATTATGATCGTATATAGCAATATCGTCATTTTTTATCCCTCAATCTAAAATGATAAAAACTTTATAAAGCTTCTTAAAGTCTACGGATGGTTCAACTACAATTCTTTTTACGAGTTCTTCCTCTTGTTTTACTACCTCTGCCACCTGACCTATATATATATCTTCAGTAAATACTCCTCCTAGGCCTGATGTATAGACTTTATCCCCTACAATAACATCTGCTTCATTATCAAATAAAAATCCTTCTAAAGTATAATCCACACTACCATATATAACTCCCCCATCTTGTGTTCTTGTTATCTTAAAAGCTATCTTATTAAGCTCATCTATAGTAGATGCTACTTTAGCATGATTGTCTCCAACCTCTGTAACTCTTCCAACTAAACCTTCTTTTATTACTCCATTTTCTGTTTCAATTCCTTGAATTACCGTAGCATTCTTTTTAACTCCATCTTTTAGTCCTTTATCAATAGTAAATCTATCATACCAATTACCAGGCTCTTTTCCTGTTACTTGGGCTGATAAAATATTATATTTTGTACTATCAAGTAATTCTTTTTCTCTTTTTAAGTAATCAAATTTACCAATTATATTTTCTTGGTCTCTATTTTCTTCTTTTAACTTTGCTATTTCTACTTTTAGCTCTTCATTTTCTTCTAATATTGTAGATAAGTTTTTTATTACTGTAAAGAAGTCTGAAGTTTTCTTTCTAAATGTAGATCCTAGCTTATTAATAGGCATAACAACATTACCTACCACTTTCTCAAATTTTGTAATGTTAGGCCTTTCTGTACTTGTAAATCCCATTATAATAATCAGAATGATAGTAACTATAGCTACTATCATCCTGTTTTTGTATTTTTCAAAAAAATACATACTATCACCACTCGCTTTATCTTCCTAATGATTTTCTTAACACGTCTATATTTTCAAGAGCTAACCCTGTTCCAATAGCAACACAATCTAATGGATTTTCTGCTATTTTTACAGTCATTCCCGTCTCTCTATATATTAATCTATCAATACCATCAAGTAATGCTCCTCCACCTGTAATTACTATACCCTGTTCCATTATATCTGAAGATAACTCTGGTGGTGTTTTCTCTAAAGTTGATTTAATTGAATCAACTATACTCATAATAGGTTCTTTCATTGCGTCTGCTATTTCAAGCGAAGATACAGTTTTGTTTTTAGGAAGACCTGATACTAAATCTCTACCTCTAATTTCCATAGTTGTATTTTCTGCTTTATTATCTGCATCTGCAGACCCTACTGTTATCTTAATTCTTTCTGCAGTTCTTTCACCTATCATCAAGTTATATTCTCTCTTTATATAGTTAATAATAGCCTTATCAAGCTCATCTCCACCTACTCTTATGGATCTACTAGTTACAATTCCACCTAATGATATTACTGCAACTTCAGTAGTTCCTCCTCCTATATCAACTATCATACTACCAGTTGCTTCATGAACAGGAAGGCCAGCTCCAATTGCAGCCGCCATAGGCTCTTCTATTAAATATGCATCTCTTGCACCAGCTTCTTTAGCAGCATCTTCTACTGCTTTTTTTTCAACTTCAGTCACTCCACTTGGGATACATACTACAACTCTAGGTTGTAAAAAAGTTCTCTTTTTATAAGCTATCTTTATAAAATATTTCAACATATTTTGTGTTACATCAAAATCTGCAATAACACCATCTTTTAATGGTCTTATCGCTACAATGTTACCTGGTGTTCTACCAATCATATCTTTAGCTTCTTGTCCAACAGCTAAAACTCTATTTGAATCTTTTTGTATAGCAACAACTGACGGTTCTCTTGTAACTATACCTTTTCCCTTTACGTATACTAATGTATTTGCAGTACCTAAATCTATTCCCATATCTTTATTAAACGTATTTCCAAAAAAATTTAAAAAACCCATTGTTAACCCCTTCCGTCTATTACATTAAACTTTCTTCCTTAAAGCTTAAATATCTATTATCTCCAATGATTATATGATCTAATACCTTAATTCCTATTATTTTCCCTACATCTATTAATCTATTTGTAACATTTATATCTTCTTTACTTGGTGTTGTGTCTCCACTTGGATGGTTATGAATCAATATAATTGAGTTTGCATTTTTTTTAATTGCTATATTAAATACATCTCTAGGATGAACTATAGAAGCATTTAATGTCCCTATTGATACATTATCAATACTTATTACTTGGTTTTTTGTATCAAGTAATGCTATTTTAAAATGCTCTTTATTCAAAAATCTCATATCATCCATTAAGACGGTAGCTAAAATTTTAGGTGTATTCACCCTAATCTTTTCTTCTCCCATCCAACTATTAATTCTTTTTCCCAGTTCTATTGAAGCTAAAATTTGAGAAGCCTTACACGAACCTACTCCTTTTAGACTAATAAGTTCTTCATAAGTAATTTGTGATAAGTTTTTAATACCACTTTGGTCCATATATATTATGTCTTTAGCTAGTTCTAAAGCAGATTTATCTTTATAACCTGTTCTAATTATAACTGCTAGTAATTCAACATTTGATAATGATCTAACACCATAGCTTATTAGCTTTTCTCTAGGCCTTTCATTAAAAGGTAGATCCTTTATAGTGTAGATATTCTCATTACTCAAATTAATTTCCCCCTATTAAAGTATTGAGTAATCAAAATGTTTTTTTAATAAAAAGTTAAGTTTTGAAACTGGAAGACCTACTATATTAAAATAGCAACCTTCTATTTTTTCAACTAATAAACTACCATATCCTTGAATAGCATAAGAGCCTGCTTTTCCAAATGACTCTCCCATTTTAACATAACTTACTATTTCTTCATGGCTTAAGTCTCTAAAAAATACAAAACTTTCTTCATAATCAATTACTCTAATATTTCTTTCTACATCTATGAGAGAAATCCCTGTTATTACTTTATGTTTATTTCCATTTAACTTATTTAACATATCAATTGCATCTTTTTCATCTCTAGGTTTCCCTAGAATTTCACCTTCTATACTAACTACAGTGTCTGCACCAATTATTATACCTTGATTCTTTGATGCTATATCTTCAGCTTTTAAAAATGATAAAAGCATACTGTATATAATAGGATCTATTGATTTATCAATATCTTCATCAATATCACTTTTTATTATCTTAAAATCAATATTAAGATTTTCAAGTATTTCTTTTCGTCTTGGTGAACCAGATGCTAAAACAATCTCTTTCATAATACACCTCTATAAAGTAATGTCTTTAAATTGATTTTCTAAATTTTTAATTATATATCTAGAACTTAATCCTACAAAGTATCCTGTAAAAATACTCATAAGCATTAAAAATGGTAAATAAGTATATATTCTTAAATTCTTCATCATAAAACTGGCAACACTTACCTGGGCAAAATTGTGAGCTAGAGCCCCTAAAATACTGACTCCTATTAAGCTAAATACTTTTGAAAAGTACTTATATCCTATATACATAGCTATAGAACTTAATACTGCTCCTGAAAAACTATATATTAAACTTGAAACACTTCCTGTTACAAGCATTAATACCAAACTTTTAAGTGTTGATACTATAAAAGCTTCTTTAAAACCAAATACTACTAAAGTAACAAGTACTACCATGTTCGATAGCCCTAATTTCGCTCCTGGTATAGTAATAGGTAGAGGAATTGACATTTCTATTACACTTAATGCTAGTCCTACTGATACCAATAAGGATAAAAACACCATCTTTCTAATACTTTTCATAAATTACCTCTTCCTATCTTGTCATTATATCTATATCTAAATCATTTATATCTTCTTTAGTTCCTTTTATTTCAATAACTAACTTATTAGGTAAGCATACTATAGTTTCCCCA
The DNA here is from genome assembly GCA_964415085.1 of uncultured Tissierellaceae bacterium. GTDB lineage: Bacteria > Bacillota > Clostridia > Tissierellales > Tissierellaceae > CAYPYI01. The sequence goes on along the minus strand of CAYPYI010000026.1, from coordinate 1,062 downwards.
ATTTTTGAAATAGATCCTTGCTTTACATCAATTTTATCGGGACAATCCGCCTCTATAACTCTAACAGATTCATCTCCAATTTCTACTAAATTATATCCAAACTCTGTTTGTATTGGAATTTGCTTTCCTATTATTTTCTTATCAAAAATAATCTTCTTAATTTCTTTGCCATCCACTTGTATACTAACATACTTATTATCAGTAGATAGTCCTTGTTTTCTTATAAACAACAAAGATACTATTGCTAAAAACAAAACAAATACTACTAAAAATTTATCTCCTTTTGTCAATGCCATCACCTTCATTTAAATAGTACTTTGTTTAATGCATTCTATGCGTATAAACACAAGTTTCCACTCTTTATAGTTTATCACTTTTAAAATCCTTTTACAAGTTATAATAAGCCTATAAATATGAAAAGCTCAGTAACATTATTACTGAGCTTTCATACTTTTACTTCTACAAGGGTTTATAATATAAAACATATATAAATTAGGCTGTTATTATTCCACTAATAATAACCGTTAATATCTTAACACTATATTACTTTTTTGTAAACCTTTTTTGAAATATTAATTTCTTAATTTTATAAATTGCTAATTTTAAACATATTTTAACATTTTTTCAGTCTAATATATACACATTTCTAATCATATATTTATATTTTATATTATTTCTTCTAATTTGTAAAATGATTTTAACAATAAAAAAAGGGCTATTACTAGCCCTTAATAATACTTATTTTACTTCTACATTTTCCCCTGGTTTAGGTTCTGCTTCTTCTTTTTTTACTTCTGCTTTAATTTCAGCCTTTTCTGCTTGTTGTTTCTTCACTGCTTCTTTATCTTTTTTTAATTCATCTCTTAAATTTATAATAGCTCCTGTTGGACATTTTTGAGCACAAATACTACAATTAATACATTTATCTGGATCAATTTTAGCTAAGAAATTATCAAAATCAATTGCTTCTTTTGGACAATTCTTAACACAAATTTGACATCCTATACATCCAACTGAACAATTAGCTCTAACATCCTTACCCTTATCGTTACTATTACATGT
>CAYPYI010000025.1:0-18672 GCA_964415085.1 uncultured Tissierellaceae bacterium | reverse complement strand
ACATAGATAGCTATAAAGATAAAGAAAGTAATCTTAATGCTTGGATATTTACAATTGCAAGGAATACAATGTATGACTACTTCAGATCAGATAAAAGTAAATACAAAAGATTAATAGATGATTATGAAGAGATATTAATTGCTATAGATAATGTAGAAGATGAAGTTTCTAGAAAAGAAAAAGATAAGAAGATTTTTAAAATGCTTAATTGTCTTACTGAAAGAGAACGTGCAATTATAGCTTATAAATTTGGTGCTGGACTTAAAAATACAGAAATTGGAGAGGTTATGAATCTATCCTCGTCAAATATAGGATCTATTCTTTATCGTTCGCTAAAAAAATTAAGAGTATTGATAGAGGAGGAAGGACAATGAATTTAAATAAATCTGATGAATTATCATATCTTATAGATGAATATTTAAAAAATGAAAGTATAAATACAATGGATAGTGAATTAGAGGAACTATTTGAGATAGTTAAAGAAATTAATGACTTGGATATAGAACCATCAGAACTAAAGAAAAGAGAAGCATATAAAAGTATAATAAAAGAGGAGACAGTAATTATGAATAATAAAAACAATAAAATACTAAAGAAGGTAGCATCAATTGCTTTAGTTGGTTTAATAGGAATAGCATCTATACAAACAGGATTTGCTCAAAATATTTATGAGAAAATTATTAATTTAGGAAATGTAACTGTTGAAGAAAGTACTATGACCGATAAAGAATATGATGAGAAACATTTATTAGAAGATTATAAAAAACTTGAAAGAGATATTGATAAAGAAAAGTTTGTTTATATTGATGATTTAGAAGTAGCACAGGAAAAGTTAAAATTTAATCTAAAATTACCAAGCAAATTACCAGAAGGATATAAATTTACAAATGTTAGATTCTATGTAAATAAGATTGAAGATATAAGTGGAGAACACGCAGCTATAATTTTTGAGGAAAATAATAAGGATTTTTTCATTAATCAAGTTTTATCTACTAAAGATAACAGCTTTATAACTAGAGGTAAAGATATTGAAAAAATTACTATAAATGGTAGAGATGCAGTAATAGACAAAAATGGGAATATAGATATAGAAATAGATGGTGTTTTATTAACTTTACTTACAAAAGGAAATATAAGTAGAGAAGAAGCAATTGATATAATAAAAAGTATTAAATAAATATAAAGCTGTTTTCTAACTAGGAAGTTTAGTTAGAGAACAGCTTTTTTGATTAATTATATATACAAACTTTATATATAGTACTATGAACATATTGTATTTTCAGTATAATAATATATGAACAAATCAAAATACAAATATATTTTTCAATTAACTTGAAGATAGTTTTTTAAAATCATATATAAAGGGTAGAATATATCTGAGGTGAGATTATGGATAATTGTGATGTGTTAAAAATAATAAAAAATTTTGAGCCATCTTTAAGAATAAATTTCACAATAAATGATATAATGATTAGTGGTAATTGTGATTTAAATAATGTGAAATCTCAACTGAGTTATTATGAAAAAATAAGATTAATTAAAAAGAATAATGATTCTAGTTATAATGTTGAGAACATGTGTATGTTATCGCAATTTTAAAATACTAAGGGGGGAAAGATATAATGAAGATTACAGATGAACAAATTGACATGCTTCAAGACTTAGGTATACAAGTAAGAAGTCATGATGGTGGTATAAGACAATTAGGGAATATAGCTAAATCGTTAGCTAGAAAATGGGATAAGTTTGATTTTGAAACTAAAAATAAAATACAAAAAGAATTTTTAGGAGTTGAATTAACAACAAGGCAAGAAGATACTAACTTTTTACTTGAAAATAGTATTAAGTTAACTGAAGAGTTAATTGATGCAATGAGAGTTAACGCAGAGTTAGGTCAAGATATTACAATGCTAGATGCTAGTGAGGTATTATACGATTCTCTTTACAAAGCTATAAAAACAAATAAATATTTAGATACATCATGTACTATGGATATAGAACCTAATTCTACAATAATAAGATATTGTAAAGATCATAAGTTAGGATTTGTTGTAATGGAAGAAAGTGAAGCAGAAAGATTATCTAAAAAATTTGAGTTCGAAAACATATTCTCTTTAGCTAAAGTAGAAGAAGCACTAAATAAAGATATAGAAGGTGTTATAGTTGATATGTCAGTTCCATATTCAAATTTTGATGATATACCAGTAGAAATTAAAACTGGTCTAGTTGATGCTTTAAAAGGTATATAGAAGTGAAGAGATTAATTAATGTAATATTAGTAATTTCGATATTTCTTATATTGTTAGTAAACAGTATAGAACTAGGAGCCTATAATAAACAATATTATAAATGGGCTTTTAATAAAAATGATACTGAAAAGGTTACAGGCAAATCCGAAGAAGAATTATTAAATATTTCGGATGATTTAATTCTATATCTAAAGAGTAACGGTAACGAGGAAGTTTTAGAAAAGACATTCAATGAAAGAGAAGTTCTTCATATGATAGATGTTCAAAATTTATTTATTCTAGCGAGAAATATTAGAATATTTAGTTTTGTAATTTTCTTAATATGTATAATATATTTCTATAAATCTAGCAAATTAAAAAACATGCTAAGAAGCATATATTTAGGTCTAAATTTCGTTTATATATTTGTCATAGGATTATTTGCACTTATTTATACTAATTTTAATAAATACTTTATAATATTTCATGAGCTACTTTTTGATAATGATTTATGGCTATTAGATCCAAAGACTGACTTGATGATACAAATGCTTCCCGAACCATTTTTTGTTAATATGGCAATACTAATTGGGATAATATTATTCTTTTCTTTATTAATAACACAAATAATAAGTTATGCTTTATTCAGAAAGCTAAACAAGAGAAAAGATACTATGCTATGTTTTACTAAGGCCAAGTAATATGATATAGTATAAGGGGTAATATTTAATAAAAATATATAATTTATTTCATTTAGGAGGAGATTTAATGGCTAAGGAATTACCAATAGCAATGTCAAATAGACATATTCATTTAAGCAAAGAAGATGTAGAAACTTTATTTGGTGAAGGTTATGAGTTAACTCAATTAAAAGACCTATCACAACCAGGACAATTTGCATGTGAAGAAAAGGTTGATGCAGTTGGCGAAAGAGGAACAATTAAAGGAATAAGGGTACTAGGACCTACAAGACCTGAAACTCAACTTGAAATATCTGTTTCAGATGCATTTACTTTAGGAGTAAAACCAGTTGTAAGACAATCAGGAGATATTGAAGATACTCCAGGATTAAAATTAGTTGGACCTAAAGGAGAAGTAGAAATAGATAAAGGTGTTATTGTTGCATCAAGACATATCCATATGCATACATCAGATGCAGAAAGATTTGATGTAAAAGACAAAGACATCGTAAGAGTAAGAGTTGGTGGACCAAGAGGAGTAGTTTTTGAAAATGTGTTAGCTAGAGTAAGTGATAAATTCGCTTTAGAGATGCATGTTGACATAGAAGAAGGAAATGCAGCAGGAGTAAAAAACGGAAATATAGTTGAAATAGTTGAATAATTAGTTCTGCGAAAATTTATTTAAAATATAAAAAAGGGGACTATCCCCTTTTTTTGTTATGAAAAACTGATATATATTTACTTTGTATGTATATAATTTTAACAATATATATAGAAAGTAGTTATATATTAAATTGTAGGAGGGAAAGTATGTTAAAAAAATATGAAAGAATAGACTTAGGAAACGGAATAAATATAAATTTATATAATACAGATAAATTTAAATCGAATTTTTTATCATTTTATTTTAAAAGACCATTAGCTAGAAAAGAAATTACTAAAAACGCATTGCTACCGTTGGTTATAAAAAGAGGAACTAATAATTTTAAAACAAATAAAGAATTAGATAGAAAATTAGAAAGTTTATATGGTGCTAATCTGTCAATTGGTATTAATAAAAAGGGAGAAAAACAAGTATTAAGATATTCCTTAGAGTGGGCTGCAGAAAGCTATACAAGTGAAGTAGGACTAGATATCAAAGCAATAGATATGCTAGAGGAGATAATATTCAATCCCTTAATTAATGATGAATCGTTTAATGAAGAATATGTAAATCAAGAAAAGAAAAATCTTAAAAATTTAATTAATGGTAGAGTTAATAATAAAAGAAGTTATACTATAAATAAATGTATAGAAACTATGTGTAAAAATGAAAGATTTGGTCACTATCCTTTAGGCTACTTGGAAGATATTGATGAAATAGATGGAAAAAATTTGTATACACAGTATAAGGAGATTATATCAAATAGTCCAGTTGAAATTGTATATGTGGGCAATAACATAGAAAACATAAAAGAATATCTTATTAATAATTATTCATTTAAAAGAGAAGAACAAGTTTATATAAGAGAAGATGTTATACTAGATCAAGTACAGACTAAAAATATGGTGAAAGAAAAGATGGATGTTTCTCAGGGAAAGCTTGCTATTGGATATAGATCAGGAATAAAACATTCAGATGAATTATTTCATGCTTTAGTTATAGGAAACTTAATTTTTGGTGGTGATGCAACATCTAGGTTATTTAAGAATGTAAGAGAAAAAGAAAATTTAGCTTATAGTATTGGATCAAATTTATATAAATATAAATCCATAATTATTGCTGATGCAGGTATAAATGTGAAAGATCTCAATAAAACTATAGATATAATTACTAAGGAATTAGACGATATAAAAAATGGAAATATTTTAGATGAAGAAATTATAGATGCAAAAGAAAATATAAAATCTTCAATTGAAAGTATAGATGATAGCCAGTTTGGAATAAGTGAAGTAATATTTGGAAAAACTTTAACAAATGATTTTTCTGATATGAATGTTCTTTTAGAAAAATATATGAGTGTAACTAAAAAAGAAATTATAGAAGCAATGAACACATTATCAATGGATACAATTTATTGTCTAGTTGATAATGATAAAGAAATAGAGGTGGAATAAATGTCTATAAATATATATGAAAGTGAGAAATTAAAAGAAAAAATTTATCACAGGAAAAGTCACAATGGTTTAAATGTATATTACATGCCTAAAAAAGGATATAAAAAACAACATGCAATTATGACTGTTGATGTTGGGTCAAACACAACTATATTTAAACCTGATGGATATCAACATTATGAAGTCTTACCAAAAGGTGTAGCACATTTCCTAGAACATAAAATGTTTGAAAGTTTAGATGGAGATATGTTTGATAAATTTTCTAAACTTGGAATAGATTCAAACGCTTATACAGGATTTGAAGAAACATCATATTTATTTACGTCTACTAGTAATTTTTATAAAGGTTTAGAATATTTATTACACCTAGTTCAGAGGCCTTGTTTTGATGAAGAATCTGTTGAGAAAGAAAAGGGAATTATAACTCAAGAAATTAAGATGTATGAAGATGACCCTTATTCTCAAGGCTTTAATAATCTGTTAAGATCATTATATAGAAATCATCCTGTAAAAGATGATATAGCAGGAACAGTAGATAGTGTAAATCAAACTACAATGACAGATTTATTTCAATTACATGAAGCTTTTTACAGAGTTGAATCTAGTGTACTTTTCATAATAGGTGATTTAAATTTTGATAAAATAATGGATACTGTTAATAAACATGAGCATGAAAGAAGGCCATTAACATCACAAATAATAATAGGAAAGTTTAAAGATGTGGAAGATGAAAAGATTAGAAAGAATAAAACTGTTGAGTATATGAATATACAAACACCTCTATGTTATATAGGATTTAAAGATAACTATATACCACATAATGGAAAAGATAGAGTAAAAAGAGAGTTAGCATTAGATTTAGTATTAGAAACAATTTTTGGGTCAAGTTCAGATTTTTACAGCAACCACTATAATAATGGGTTAATTGATTTGAGCTTTTCATCAAGTCATTCATCGGGTAAAGACTATGGGTATAGTATAATTTTTGGTCAAACTGAAGATCCTGACAAATTATATGAAGAAATAAAATCTTATGTAAAAAAACCAAAAGATGAAATTTTCAAAGAGAAGGATTTTAAAAGAATTAAAAATAAAAATATAGGACAACATATAATGAGTTTTAACTCTATAGAAAATATTGCAGGTATGTTTACATCATATTATTTTGAGGATGTTAGTATTTTAGAAGTTCATGAAATATTAGAAGATATTGATTATAATTATGCCTTAAAATTGATAAATGAAGTTTTACTTGTAAAAAATTCAGCAACATCAATTGTATATCCTATAGAATATAAGGAGTGTTAACATGAATCCAGTAGCATTTACAATATTTGGAGTTGATGTATATTGGTATGGTATACTAATAGCTCTAGCTGTTCTAGTTGGAACAGTAATTGGTCTACAAGCAGCTAAAAGAAAAGGTATTGAGGAAGAGACTTTATTAGACTTACTTTTATATGCAATACCCATATCTATTATAGGAGCAAGGATTTACTATGTAGTATTTAGTTGGGACATGTATAAAGACAATATATCTAAAGTTTTTGATTTTAGAAGTGGTGGTCTGGCAATACATGGAGGTATTATTGCAGCTATAATAGTAGGATATATTTTTAGTAAAAAAAGAAATGTAAGTTTTTGGGTTTTAGCAGACATTGCAGCACCGAGTATGATTTTAGGGCAAGCCATCGGAAGATGGGGAAATTATATTAATGGTGAGGCACATGGTGGTCCTACTGATTTACCTTGGGGTATAATAGTAGATGGTATAAAGGTACATCCTACTTTTTTATATGAGTCTGTATGGAACTTTTTTGTCTTTTTATTTTTACTTTGGTTAAGTAGAAATAAATCAAAAACAGATGGAGAAATATTTTTATTATATTTAATACTATATTCTGTTGCAAGATTCTTTATAGAGGGATTAAGAACAGATAGTTTAATGTGGGGAAGCGTTAGAGTTGCACAACTTATAAGTGTTTTAATTATTCTTGTAGCAGGAGTAATTTTATTTAAAAAGAAAAATAAATAATAAAACAAAAAAAGGATGGGATATTCCCCCATCCTTTTTTTGTGCTTAAATATCCTTTGTTTTCAATAACTACACAGATTTTGACCATTATAAAAATATGGTAAAAAATGTGGAAAAATACTAATGAATGGTGTACAATATATATTAAGTGGTAGAAAGTGGAGGTAAGTGGGTATTATATTTGACAGGTGGTGAAAAGATATGCTAATAGGAGAGTATCAACATACAATTGATTCTAAAGGTAGAATGATAGTTCCTTCCAAGCTAAGGGAGAGTCTTGGAGAAAGTTTTGTTGTTACAAAAGGCCTTGATAGCTGTCTTTTTATATATCCAAAAGATGAATGGAAAATAATAGAGTCAAAATTAAAAGAGTTACCACTTACCAACAAAGACGCTAGAGCATTTATTAGGTTCTTCTTTTCAGGAGCTAGTGAAATATCTGTAGACAAACAAGGAAGAATGCTTGTACCGGGAAACTTAAGAGATCACGCAAAATTAAATAAAGATGCTGTCATAATTGGTGTTGCTACTAGGGTAGAGGTTTGGAGCAAAGAAGAATGGGAAGACTATACTGATGAAGATAATCTAAGCTATGATAGTATAGCTGAAAAAATGGCAGAGTTAGGAATCTAAATGGAGGATTATAATGGAATTTAAACATAAACCAATAATGGTTGAACAAGTTCTTAAAGGACTTAATATAAAAAAAGATGGCATATATGTAGATGGTACACTAGGTGGAGCTGGACATTCGAAAGAAATTGTTAAAAACCTTGACAAAGGAATTTTAATAGGAATAGATCAAGATACAGATGCTCTAAAAAAAGCCAAAGAAGTACTTAGTGATTATAAAGAAAATACAATTTTTGTTCATAATAACTATGAAAATATAGATTTTATACTTGATGATTTAGGAATAGAGAAAGTAGACGGCATATTATTAGATATTGGTGTTTCATCATATCAATTAGATAAGAAAGAGAGAGGTTTTTCTTTCCATCAAGATGCACCACTAGACATGAGAATGAATAAAGAACAAGAATTTTCTGCATGGGACGTAGTTAACAAATATTCTATGGAAGAACTAACTAAGATAATCTATGATTATGGAGAAGAATCTTGGGCTAAGAGGATAGCTGAGTTTATAGTAGAAGAAAGAAAAGAAAATCCTATAAATACAACATTGGAATTAGTAGAGGTAATTAAAAAAGCTATACCTAAGAAAGTAAGGATGGAAAGACATCCTGCAAGACAAACTTTTCAAGCTATAAGAATAGAAGTTAATAGAGAACTTGATGTACTAATAAATTCAATAGATAAAATGGTTGGGTTATTAAACCCAGGTGGAAGACTTGCTATTATTACATTTCACTCATTAGAAGATAGAATTGTTAAAGATAAGTTTATAGATCTTAATAAGGACTGTATATGTCCATCGGAATTTCCAATATGTGTATGTGATAAAAAACGAGAAGTTAAGATAATTACACGAAAACCAATTATATCAGATGAGGATGAACTAGAGTATAACCCTAGAGCAAGGTCAGCAAAATTAAGAGTTTGTGAAAAAGTATAGAAGTGGGGAGGTAAAAATATTGTTAGCTAGAGCTTATGTTGAATCGTATCCTGAAGATGAAAATAAAAGAAAAGTAAGAAAAGTAAGAAAAGTAAAAAAAAGTAAAGTGAAAAACAAAAATAAAATAAGCACTAAGCAAAAAAAACATGTTAGTGCTTCAAAGAACAAAGAAGTTAATCCGAAGATTGCATTAAGAACTTTTACCTTATTATCAGTTTTTGCAATTATGTCATTATTTTTAATATTTTTAATAGGACATTCTAATATTACAAAAACGAGAATGGAAGTTAATCAGCTAGAAACATATAAAGAAGATCTTAAGAAAACGAAAATAGATTTAATGGCAGATTTAGAAGGTATAAAAAGCTCTGCTAAAATAGGTGAGGATGCTATGTATATTTTGGGAATGACATATCCAGAGGATAATCAAGTTGTTTACATATCAGTATCAGATGAGATATCTAGAGATGTAGCAGGAACAAATAACATTGCTTTAACTGGCATTGGTAAAGTTTTCAGTTTTATTACAGGATTGTTTTAGGAGGATAAAACTTTGAAAAAAAGATATAAAAAAACTCAAATAAGATTATTTATCTCATTAGCTATTATATTTGTAATAGCTATTCTTATTATAGGAAGACTTGCATTTTTACAAATTGTAAAAGGAAAGCAGTTAGAAAGAGAAGCTTTGCAACAGTGGACAAAATCTAGTGATATAAAACCTGAGCGTGGAGTCATTTATGATAGAACCGGAAAAAAGTTAGCAATCAATATAAATGGATATTCTGTTTGGGCATATCCAAAACGAATAGAAGATGCACATCAAACAGCATTGGCTTTAGCCGAAGTACTATATATGGATGAAGAAGTAGTATATGAAAAAATAACTATGGATAAAAACAATGAAAAACTTAAACAATGGGTAGACAGAGAAGATGCAGACAAAATTAGAGAATTAGGATTAAAAGGGATACAGCTAGAAGAAGAAAATAAAAGATTTTATCCAAATGGAAGTTTTGCATCGCATGTGTTAGGTTTTACTAATATAGACAATGTAGGGTTAGAGGGAGTAGAGAAAACTTTTAATAAAGAATTATCAGGTAAGCCAGGAAAATGGTTAAAAATGGCAGATGCACATAAGCAGCAAATGCCATATGGAGGAGAAAAAATACATGATGCTACAAATGGAAGCGCGATTAAGCTGACAATAGATGAGCATATACAGGGTTTTGCTGAAAAAGCAGCACAACAAGCGCTTGAAGAAAATCAAGCTAAGAATGTATCCATAGTTGTTATGGATCCAAATACAGGGGAAATTCTTGCTATGGCAAATAAACCAGATTTTAACCCGAATTCACCAAGAGACCCTATCAATGAATCTCAAAGAAAAGACTGGAGCGAGTTGTCACAAGAAGACTTAACGTTAAGATGGTATGAACAATGGAGGAATTTTGCTGTAAATGATGTTTATGAGCCTGGATCAACATTTAAGTTAATAACAGCTGCTGCGGCTTTGGAAGAAAATACTACTAATCCAAATGTTACATATGTGTGTAATGGTGCTGTAACAGACATACCAGGGGAAGTATTAAGATGTGCAAGTCGTGTACCTCATGGTCAAATAACTTTTAAAAGAGGATTGGAAGACTCATGTAACGTTGTTTTTGTCAATGCAGGTAGACAACTAGGTAGAGAAAATCTTTATAGATACACAAAAGCATTTGGATTTGGAGAGAAAACATATGTAGACTTATTGGGTGAAGAATTAGGACTTCTTCCACCACCACCGGAAGTAATGAAGGAGGTAGAACTTGCAACTATGTCATACGGGCATGGTATAGCAGTAACACCAATTCAGTTGATAAATGCAACATCTGCGATAGTAAATGGTGGGAATCTATTAAAACCTCAAATTATAAAAGAAATAATAGATGAAAATGGTGAAGTAATAAAAGAAATAAAACCAGAATTAAGAAGAAGAGTAATTTCGGAGCAAACATCAAAAACTATGTTATCAATGATGGAAACAACTGTATCAGAAGGGTCTGGTAAAAGGGGTAAAGTACCTGGATATAGAGTCGGTGGTAAAACAGGAACAGCTCAAAAGATAGTAAATGGTCGATATTTAGATGGGAAATTTATTGCATCATTTATTGGAGCTGGCCCGATAGAAGATCCGAGATTAGTAGTACTTGCGATTGTAGATGAACCTATGTTAGGAAAACATTATGGAGGAACATCTGCTGCACCAATAGTTAAACAAGTTATGGAAGATAGTTTTAAATATTTAAATATTCAGCCTAGTGCCCCTATGGATATAACTGAAAATAAAGAGTTAGTTGATGTACCAGATGTTAAGGGCTTAAAGTTAGAAGAGGCAGGAAAGAGACTTACTGAACAAGGATTTAAATATTCTGTAAAGAATCTAGAAAAAATAGGAAATGTGGTAGTAGATTCTCAATATCCAGAAGCTTGGTCATCAGTTGCCTATGGTAGCATAATTGATTTGACACTAATAACAGAAGAAGAAAGCTTGAGTAATATGCCAGATGTAATTGGATTTAAAAGAGAAGACGTAATTAAATTATTTGAAGACTTAGAATTAAATTATAAAATTGAAGGTACTGGGGATAAAGTAATAGAACAATTTCCTAGTCCAAATAAAAAGTTAGATGATGTTGAAAAAATTGTATTAAAAATGAAATAAATAGAATTAATTAAGAGGATCTATACTAAAATAGTATGGATCTTTTTTTGTTATAAAAAAAGATTGCGAAAATGAAAACGATATACTTTATCATGAAAACGTTATAGTTTCAAAATGGCTTAAAATTGTGACCTACATCACATACTAAAAAATGGATTCAATTTATACTAGCATTGTAATAGGAAGAAAATAGCATAATATAAAGTAAGAAATTAGAATTATTTAAAGTAAGACATTACTTATAACATATATTTTAGGGGATGAAAATTATGAACTATTGGGATGGATTTAAAGAAGGAAACTGGAAAAAAGAAGTAGATGTAAGAAATTTTATTCAACTAAACTATACTCCTTATGAAGGAGACGAATCTTTTTTAGCAGATGCTACTGAAAGAACAAAGAAATTATGGAATGAAGCTGAAGAGCTTGTAAAAAAAGAAATTTTAACTGGTGAAATAAAAATTGATACTGAGAGATTTTCAGGAATTAATAATTATAAGCCAGGATATTTAGATAAAGATAATGAATTAATTGTAGGATATCAAACAGATGAACCGTTAAAGAGGATAGTAAACCCATATGGTGGATATAGAATGGTTCAAAACTCCCTAGACTCATATAACAGTGAAATGGATCCTTCCTTGGAAGAACACTTTAATGAGTTTAGAAAAACTCATAATCAAGGTGTTTTCGATGCCTATACAAAAGATATGAGAACTGCAAGAACAGTTGGTCTTTTAACAGGTCTACCAGATGCATATGGTAGGGGCAGAATTATTGGTGATTATAGAAGGATACCTCTTTATGGTGTAGATTTTCTTATAGAAGAAAAGAAAAATGATAAAGAAAATTTAGTAGGGAATGCAACTGAGGAATTAATAAGATTAAGAGAAGAAGTATCTGAGCAAATTGTAGCACTAAGTGAAATGAAAGAAATGGCTTTAAGTTATGGTATAGACATATCAAAACCTGCCACAAATGCTAAAGAAGCTGTTCAATTTTTATACTTTGGATATTTAGCATCAATAAAAGAAAATAATGGTGCGGCAATGTCACTTGGAAGAAATACTACCTTCCTTGATATATATATTCAAAGAGATTTAGATAATGGAATAATAACAGAAGAATTTGCTCAAGAATTAATTGATCAATTTGTTATAAAATTAAGAATGGCAAGACACTTAAGAACTCCAGGATACAATGATTTATTTGCAGGTGATCCAACATGGATTACAGAAGCTATTGGAGGAATGGGAGTAGATGGAAGAACTCTAGTTACCAAAACTGCATTTAGATTTTTACACACTTTAACTAATTTATCACCAGCACCAGAACCAAATATGACTGTTTTATGGGCACAAGAATTACCACAAGGTTTTAAAGATTACTGTTCAAAAATGTCAATTAGAACTGGATCTATACAATATGAAAATGATGATGTAATGAGAAGTGTTTATGGTGATGACTATGGTATAGCATGTTGTGTTTCAGCAATGGAAATAGGAAAACAAATGCAATATTTTGGAGCAAGAGCTAACTTAGCGAAATTATTACTTTATGCAATTAATGGTGGAGTAGATGAAAAGAAAAAAGATAAAAAAGGTAATTTAATAAAAGTTATCGATGGAATAGATCCTATTTTAGATGATGTATTAGATTATGATAAAGTTGTAGATAATTACCTAAAAGCATTAGCTACTTTATCTAACACATATGTTAATACAATGAATACAATTCACTATATGCATGATAAATACGCATATGAAAAAGGTCAAATGGCACTACATGATACAGATATTCATAGATTTATGGCATTTGGAGTTGCAGGACTATCTATTGTAGCAGATTCTTTAAGTGCAATAAAATATGCAAAAGTTAAACCAATAAGAGATGAAAATAATATAGCTATAGATTTTGAAATAGAAGGAGATTTTCCGAAATATGGAAATGATGATGATAGAGTAGATGATTTAGCTATTTGGGTTATAGATACCTTTATTGAAGAATTAAAAAAGACACCAACTTACAGAGGAGCAGAGCATACACTATCAATTTTAACAATAACTTCAAATGTAGTTTATGGTAAAAAAACAGGAGCTACTCCAGATGGTAGGAAAGCAGGAGAACCATTTGCACCTGGAGCTAACCCAATGCATGGTAGAGATGAATTAGGAGCATTAGCATCCCTTAATTCAGTTGCTAAATTACCATATGAAGGTAAATGTCAAGATGGTATTTCAAACACATTTTCAATTACACCAGATACCTTAGGTAAGGATGAATTATCAAGAACAAAATCTTTATCAAATATTATGGATGGTTATTTTGTACAAGATGCTTTCCATCTTAATGTTAATGTTCTAGATAGAGAATTGCTAATAGATGCAATGGAAAACCCTGAAAAATATCCAACTTTAACAATAAGAGTATCTGGATATGCAGTACATTTTAATAATTTAACTAAAGAACAACAGTTAGAAGTTATTAGCAGAACATTCCACGAAAGAATATAAAGGAGTGAGATAGGTGAAAAAAGGGAATTTACATTCAATTGAAACGATGGGGCTTGTAGATGGTCCAGGTATTAGAACTGTATTTTTCCTACAAGGATGCCCTTTAAGATGTGCTTATTGTCATAATCCTGATACACAGCAGAATACTTCTAAAAAAACAATTTCTACTGATGAAATAAAAAAAATGGCAATTAGATATAAACCTTATTACAAAACTAGTGGTGGTGGTGTTACATTTTCAGGAGGTGAGCCATTACTTCAAGGAGAATTTTTAGCAGAAGCAGTAAAAGAGCTAAAAAAAGAAGATATATGTGTTACTATAGATACTTGTGGATTTGGTGATGAAAGATATTATGAAGAAATATTAGATAATACAAATCTAATAATGCTAGATATAAAACATTTTGAAAATGCTGGATACAAAAAATTAACGGGATCAAACATGTTAAAGTTCTATAAATTTTTATCATATTTAGATAACTATGAAGGTAGGATTTGGATAAGGCATGTTATGGTACCAGGAATAACAGATAATGAAGAAAGCATGCATAGAATTTTTGATGAAATTGCGCACCTAGCAAATAAAATTGACAGAATTGAAATACTACCATATCATAGAATGGGAGTGCATAAATACGAAGAACTAAATATGGAATATAAACTTAAAGATGTTCCAGAAATGGATAAAGAAATAGCAAGACATTATGAAGAGATAATAAACAAACTATTACAAAGTAAGAAAAACAAAATGCACAAACAAATCGTATAATAATAAGAGGTGGTATCTAAATGAAATCTTGTCACCTATGTGTAGCTAAGTGTGATGCATTTGATGGAAACCCATGTATTAGGAAGATCCCATTACTTTCAAATTTAACGGAAAAGGAAGTAGAGGCAGTTTCTGCAGGAGTTACTAGCAAGAAGTATAAAAAAGGTGATTTAATATTTTCGACTGGCGACAAAGCTGATAGATTATATATTGTTTGTTCAGGTAAAATGAAAATTTACACATATTTACCAGACGGAAGAGAACAAATACTATATATATATGGAGAGGGAGATTTTGTAGGGGCATTTAATTTATTAAAGGAGGATGAGTATTTATATAATGCTGTAGCTTTAGAGGATACAGTTGTAAGTACTTTAGCTAAGAAGAAATTTGATGAGATAGCTATGAAAAATCCTAAAATAACTTTAAAATTACTAGAAAAAGCATATGAGAGAATTAGATGGGCGGAAGATCTAATAGGAATGCTTTCAGCTAGTACAGCAGATACTAAAGTTGCACATTTATTAGTCCACCTAATCGATGACTTTGGTACACCGACAGATGAAGGTATTATGCTTAATTTATCTATAAATAGAGAAGAAATGGGAAGTTATGCAGGAGTATCTAGAGAGACAATGTCAAGAAAATTAATTCAATTCAAGGATTTGGGTTATATAGAATTTATAGGAGATAAAAAAATTCTGATAAAAAATGAGCCTAAAATAAGAAGTTACTTTATAAAATCTAACATTTAAACAGAAAATACTCTCAAATATGTATTCATATTTTGAGAGTATTTTCTGTTTAATATATGTTAAATTAAATGTATAATATATATAGTCATAACTAATTAATATAATAATTACATAATATCAGCCAAACAATGACTATATAAACGTTGAAGATAATGAAGTAATTAGATATAATATAATGGTTGATAAATAATGAAAGGGAGTAAGTTATGTTAGAAAACACAAGTAGTAGTTTAGTACTAGTTATTAGTTCATTAATGGCTATAACTTTAGGACCAATAATTATACCGAAACTTAGCAATTTAGGTATTGGTCAAAGCATAAGAAAAGAAGGTCCAAAATCACATTTGAAAAAAGAAGGCACACCAACTATGGGTGGTATAATAATATTATTGTCTATAATATTATCATCAATAGTTTTTGGAAAAAGCTTAATTACAAAGAATATAGCTATTATATTAGTTTCAATATTGGGCTTTGGTTTAATAGGGTTTATTGATGATTATCTTATTGTTGTTAGGAAGGATAATCAAGGACTAACAGAAAGCCAAAAAATATTATTTCAAACAATATTAGCAGTTATTATTGCTTTTATTTATTCATATAATGATGAGCTTGGGACAAGTTTAATTATTCCATTTGTTAAGTATAAGTATTTAAACCTAGGTTGGTTATATTTACCTTTCATGACATTTGTTATAGTAGGTACAGTTAACAGTGTAAATCTTACAGATGGTTTAGATGGACTAGCATCTGGAGTCACAGTAATTGTGATGTTATTTTTCTCTTTAATAGCACTACAATGGGGGGTTAAGGATATAGAAACAATTTCTTTGATAATATTAGGTTCGTGCCTAGGATTTTTGTTTCATAATTTTTATCCAGCGAAAGTATTTATGGGGGATACAGGTTCTTTAGCACTAGGAGGAGCAGTTGCAAGTATTGCTATGGTACTTAGATTACCTCTAATTATACCAATTGTAGGTGGAATATATTTAGTTGAAGCACTTTCAGTTATTATACAAGTTTTAAGTTTTAAAATTAGAAAAAAAAGAGTATTTTTAATGGCACCATTACACCATCACTTTGAACATAAAGGGTGGAAAGAAACAAAGGTTGTACAAGTGTTTTGGTTTATATCAGGAGTTTTAGGAGTTATTGGCTATTATGCATTAATATAGAAATGAGTGATACTATGGAAAAATTAGAAACAGTAGAAAATATATTAGTATTAGGACTAGGAATTTCGGGTGTATCAACTGTAAAATTGCTTAAAAAGTTAAATAAAAATATTTATGTATATGACAAGAAAAGTAAAAATGAATTAACGCCCAATTTAGAAGAAATAGAAGATATTAAATTTCATGAATACTTTGGTGGTGATAAACCCGACTTTAAAAACATAGACTTGGTAATTAAAAGTCCAGGAATGCCACCAAGTGAGGAAATAATAGAAGAAATAAGTAATTTTAAAATAGAAATTATATCTGATATAGAATTAGCATATTTAATATCAGATTCTAAAAACTTTATTGTTGTCACAGGCACTAATGGTAAAACTACAGTTACAACTTTATTAAATGAGGTTTTTTTAAAAGCTGGTAAGAAGGTTATATTAGGTGGTAACATAGGTTATGGTATTTTAGATAATATACTGGATGCAAAAGAAGATGATATAATATTAATTGAAGCTAGTAGTTTCCAATTAAATAATATAAATAAACTTAAACCTAAAATCGCCATAATTACCAATATAGGTTCTGATCATTTAGATTGGCATGGAAGTGTAGAAAATTATCAGATTGCTAAAAAAAATATTTATAAAAATCAAGATAAAAATGATTATATAATTTTAGACAGTGATGATGAATATTTAATGAATCTTAAAGGAATAAAAAGTAGTAAATTTTCTTATAGTATAAAGAACATCTTACCAAAAGGTGTATATATACAAGATGATATTATTAAGATTAGAGATAAAGGAAAAGAACATGAAATATTAAATATAAAGGATATTAAAATCTTTGGAGATCACAACTTAAAGAACATACTTTCGGTTGTTGGAACATGCTACTTATTGGGTATAAATTTACATGTAGTAAAAAACGCTATAATCCAATTTAATGGAGTAGAACACAGATTAGAATATGTTGATATAATAAAAGGAGTAAAATATATAAATGATTCAAAAGGTACTAATATAGAATCAACTATTGTTGCTATTAAAGCATTTAAAGAAGATAAAATATTAATACTTGGTGGAAAAGATGAAGGAGCATCATTTGAAAAATTAGCATTTAATATAGATAGTTCTGTAAAAAATATTATTTTATTTGGTGAAACAAAAGACTTAATAAAAAAATCTCTAGATGAAATAAAGTTTACTAATGTTAATATAGTAGACAGTTTAGAAAAAGCAGTAGAATTATCATATGAGATTGCAAAACCAGATCAGATTGTTTTATTTTCTCCAGCTTGTGCAAGTTATGATATGTTTAAGAGTTATATTCAAAGAGGGTTGATTTTTAAGAAAGAGGTTCAAAAGCTAAAGGGGGTATAAAATGCCTAAAGAAAAAAATAATAAAAAGAAGGCAGCAGATTTTACACTTTTATTATCTGTAATTATACTTTCAATTATTGGATTAATAATGGTTTTTAGTGCAAGTATGCCACATGCTATAGCAAAATATAATAATGGATATTATTTTTTAAAAAAACATGCAAAATTTTTGGTTTTAGGCTTTTTAGGGATGTTTTTATGTATGAACATTAACTATAAAATTTGGAATAAGCTGTCTATATTAGCTTTTGTAGGAAGTATATTTTTATCGGCACTTGTGGTCTTAACTCCACTGGGAGTTGAGCATAATGGTGCTTATAGATGGTTAAATATATTTGGATTTGAGTTTATGCCGTCTGATATTGTTAAAGTTTCTTCGATAATGTATTTTGCAACATTTTTAAGTACGAAACAAAAAGATATTAAATCATTACAGCATGGTACAATTGTAGGTGCAGTTATTGTAGGAATATCTTTAATATTTATCTTTAAGAATGATTTAGGTACTACAATGATAATATTTGGTACTCTAGCAATGATGTTTTTTGTAGGTGGACTAAATATGGTTCATGTATTTGCTGTAGCACCATTTTTAGGATTTGGATTTGTTTACTTCATTAAGAATTTAACTGGATTTAGAAAGCAAAGGTTAGTAGCTTTTATTGATCCGTTTGCTTATAAACAAGACTCTGGTTGGCAAGTAGTCCAATCTTTATATGCTATAGGATCAGGTGGAATTTTTGGAGTTGGCCTTG
>CAYPYI010000024.1:0-18683 GCA_964415085.1 uncultured Tissierellaceae bacterium | reverse complement strand
GAATTTGAAGACCAATTCCCATATAAAGAAACAGATGGACAACTTCAAGCAATTGAAGAAATCAAAAGAGATATGGAAAGTTCAAAACCTATGGATAGACTACTTTGTGGTGATGTAGGTTATGGAAAAACAGAGGTGGCCCTAAGAGCTGCTTTTAAGGCTGTTATGGATGGAAAGCAAGTTGTATTTTTAGTTCCAACTACTATCTTAGCATCTCAACACTATGAAACTATGGTGGAAAGATTTAAGGATTTCCCAATTAAAGCTGATATGATAAGTAGATTTAGAACTCCACATCAGCAAAAATTAATATTAGAAGCTTTAAAACGAGGTAATATTGATATTGTAGTAGGTACCCATAGACTTTTATCATCAGATGTAAAGTTTAAAGATTTAGGCCTTTTAATAATAGATGAAGAACAAAGATTTGGAGTAAAAGATAAGGAAAAGATAAAACAAATTAAAGAAAATGTTGATGTATTAATACTAACGGCAACACCAATTCCAAGGACTCTTCATATGTCACTTGCTGGAATAAGAGATATGAGTGTTCTTGAAGAACCACCAGCAGAAAGGTTTCCAATACAAACATATGTTGTTGAATATAATGAGCATATGATAAAAGATGCAATATTAAAAGAAATTTCAAGAGGTGGACAGGTCTATTTTGTATACAACAGAGTTGCAACTATAGACAGGATGGCAAATAAACTTAAAAAAATGCTTCCTGATGTTCAATTTGGAATAGCACATGGACAGATGAGTGAAAGACAACTTGAAAAAGAAATGATTTCTTTTTCAGAAAAAGAGATAGACTGCTTAGTTTGTACAACAATAATAGAAACAGGACTAGATATTCCAAGTGTAAATACAATAATAATTTATAATGCAGACAAGATGGGACTATCTCAGCTTTATCAGTTAAGAGGTAGAGTTGGTAGATCTAATAGACTTGCTTATGGATATTTCACATATGAAAAAGATAGAGTATTAACAGAAGTTGCTGAGAAAAGATTAAAGGCTATAAAAGAATTTACAGAGTTTGGTTCTGGATTTAAAATAGCCATGAGAGACTTAGAAATAAGAGGAGCAGGTAATCTACTAGGACTTCAACAACATGGTCATATAGAAGCTATAGGATATGACTTGTATGTTAAGTTTTTATCTGAAGCTGTAAGAAGATTAAAAGGAGATACAATAAAAGAAGAAATAAATACTACAATAGACTTAAATATAGATGGATATATACCAGATAATTATATTAAAGATTCTACACTTAAAATTGAGATGTATAAAAAAATTGCAATTATAGATAGTGAAGAATACTATATGGATCTTATAGATGAACTTATAGATAGATTTGGAGATATGCCAAAGGCGGTTGAGAATTTAATTGATATCTCTTATATTAAATATTTAGCAGGAGAGAAAAACATTATTAACATCAGTCAAACTAAAAAAGGAATAAGATTTGATTTATTATTAAAAAATAGATTAGATCCTGAAAAGATTAATGATTTATCTTTAGAGTATCCACAGCTAGTAGACTTTGATTTTTCAATGAAACCTAATATTTTATATAAAGAAAAGGAAATGAACTTACAAAAAATTAAAGAATTCTTAATAGTATTGCAGAGTTGATTAATGTATAATACAATAATATAATGTAGTTATGTTTTGAAATACAAGTAGAGAGGATGTTTAGATGTTTAAGAAAAATACGAAAAAAATAACATTACTTTTATTAGTATTAGTTGTTGCTGTAGTAGCAGTAAGTTGTTCTGGTAATGATAAAGGTAAAGATGAGGTAGCAGTAGTTAAGGTAAATGGTGAAGGGGTAAGTTTTGAGGATTTTAAAGATGAATATAAAGCTTATCAAACACTTTATGAAAGTCAATTTGGAGAAGATGCATTACTTGAAAAAGACGAAGAAGGTGTAACTGTTGCCGAAGCTTTAAGAGATGATATATTGGATAAAGTAATCCTTGAAGAGATAGTAAGACAAGATGCTAAAAAAGATGGAATAGAAATTGATAAAAAAGAAGTAGAAGAAAACTACAATGAAATAATTCAGTCACTAGGTGGAAAAGAGAAATATGCAGAATTTTTAAGTAAAAGTGGTTTCTCAGATGATTATTTCAAAAAGAATATTAAAAATGAATTATTATTCTTTAAATATAAAGAAGAATATATAAAAAATAATCAAATAAATGAAGAAGAATCAAAAACTTATTTTGAAGAAAATAAAGATTTGCTTACAGTAGCAAAAGCAAGTCACATACTAGTTAATTCAGAAGAAGATGGAAAAGAGATTTTAAAAAAATTAGAAGCAGGAGAAGATTTCAAAACATTAGCTCAGGAACATTCACTAGATACAGCATCAGGTGCTATGGGTGGTGACCTTGGATATTTTGGTAAAACTGAGATGATACCAGAATTTTCTAATGCGGTATTTAATATGGAAAAAGGTGAAACAAGTGATTTAGTTAAGTCTGACGTAGGATATCACATAATATATTTAGAAGATATAAAACAGACATACGAAGACTTAAAAGAAGAAATAGATTACATGTTAAATGAAGAAAAGTTTGCTAGTCATTTAAATGAATTAAAAGAAAGTGCAACTGTAGAAATTGATGAAGAAGTATTAAATTCATTTGATCTATTTTTAGAACCAGAAGAAAACCAAGAAGAAAGTATTGAAGATAGTAAAAACGAAAATAAAGATGTTAAAGAAGAAGATAAAGAAGAAGATAAAAAAGAAGATAAAAAAGAAGATAAAAAAGACAACTAATAAGTAAAAAAGAAAACTAAAATAAAAAATACCTACTTTAAAAGGTAGGTATTTTTTAATATGAATAAGAGGTGTAACATGAAAGAAAAAGGATTTATGAGAGGAGCAGCAATACTAGGCTTTGCTGGAGTTATAGTAAAGATACTGGGCGCAGTTTATAGAATTCCAGTAGGAAACATTATAACTGATGAAGGCATGGGTTATTATCAAACAGCATATCCTTTTTACATGCTAATGCTAACTGTGTCTACAGTAGGTTTTCCAGTAGCAATAGCAAAGCTTGTTTCAGAAAAAAGAGCCCTTAAAGATTATAAAAATGCTCATAAAGTATTTCAAGTAGCACTTTTGGGACTTTTTATAATTAGTTTAATAACATCAGTCTTTGTATTTTTAAATGCAGAAAGAATGGTTAATTATTTAGAAAATCCTAATGCATACTATTCATTAATAGCGCTAGTACCAGCACTGTTTTTCGTTCCGATAATGTCTGCTTTTAGAGGATATTTCCAAGGTATGCAAAATATGGTGCCAACTGCATTATCACAAGTTGCGGAACAATTTTTCAGAGTGTTTTTTGGACTTATCTTAACATATTATCTAGTTAAGAATAATGCCAGTATAGCTGTAGCAGCAGGTGGAGTATCTTTTGGAGGATCCATAGGTGCATTAATGGGAACTATAGTAATTTACTTTGTTTACTTGAAAAATAAGAAAACTATAAATTTAGAAGTTCTATCAACTGAAAACTCAGTTGAATATAAGACGACACAGGTTATAAAAGATTTACTAGTAATAGCTATACCAATAACAATAGGTTCAGCAATTACTCCTATAATGGATGCAATTGATACAAAATTAGTTATGAATAGACTACAGACAATAGGTTATAGTGAACTTGAAGCAAATGCTTTATTTGGACAATTAAAGGGTTTTGCTCAAACCTTAATAAATCTACCACAGGTATTTTCAATTGCCATAGGTATGAGTTTAGTGCCTGTAATATCAGAATACATTGCTAAAAAAGATAAGGAAAATATAGAAAAGACAATCAGTGCTGGTATAAGAATGACTCTTTTAATAGGTCTTCCAAGTGCTGTTGGATTATTTGTACTAGCTAAACCTTTAATAGGACTACTATACTTTAATAATACATTAGAAACTATAGAAAGTACTGGAATGATACTTAGATATTTATCAATAGGTGTAATATTTTTAACTCTAGTACAAACATCAACTTCTATAATACAAGGATTAGGAAAACCAATGATTCCAGTATTAACCTTATTAGTAGGAGCAACATTAAAGGTGTTTTTAACATATTATTTAACAGCTATACCCAGTATTAATATAAATGGAGCTGCTATTAGTACTGTATGTGCGTATTTAATATCTGCAGTTTTAAATGTAATAATAATAGTTAGAAAATTTGATATTAAATTTTCATATAAGGATATAATAATAAAACCGACTATATCTGCAGTAACAATGGGTATAATAGTTAGCGTAAGCTTTAATTTGATAAAAAATATCATTGGAGATAGTAAAGCTTCTTTATTAGCAGTACTAATAGGGGGAATAAGTTATATAATACTATTAGTTGTAACTAAGACAATAACAAGAGAAGATATACTACTTCTTCCAAAGGGAGAAAAAATTGTAAAAATATTAGATAGGAAGGGAGGATTAGATGAGTAAGGGTAAGATTAATATAATAGGGCTAGGGCCTGGTAGTATAGATCAATTAACATATGGTGCGATACAAAAGATAAAGGGTGATAATAAAAAGTTTTTAAGAACTAAAGTTCATCCTACAGTAGAGTACTTTGATGGTAATAATATAGAGTATATTTCTTTTGATGATTATTATGAAGAAGAAGATACATTTGATGATCTATATCAAAAAATAGCAGATACTTTAATAGAAAAACTTAGTGAGTATGATGAAATAGACTATTTTGTACCAGGAAATCCAATGATAGCAGAAAAAACAGTAGAAATATTAATAAATAATGACAATATACAAACACAAATTATATCAGGGATGAGTTTTATAGAGCCTATGCTTGAGTTAATAGGGAGAGATCCTATAAATGGACTTAAAATTATAGATGGTTCAGATTTTAAGAAGACATTATTAGATATAAATATGGATATTATAATAACTCAAACTTATAATAATAGAATACTTGGAGATATAAAGCTTATATCATCAGAAATATATTCAGATGATTATGAAATATATATAGTGGATGCAGCAGGTGTTGAAGGAAAAGAGAAAATAGAAAAAATTCCTATATACATGCTTGATAGAATCGACTATGTAGGCCCTTTAACTAGTATATTTATTCCAAGAGTTGATCAAATTGATAAAGAGATATTTGACTTTAATGACGTAGTGGATATAATGGATATATTAAGAGGTGAAAATGGCTGCCCATGGGATATAGAGCAAACTCATGAGTCTATTAGAAAAAATGTCATAGAAGAAGCATATGAATTAGTAAATGCTATTGATAATGAAGACTATGATAATATAATAGAAGAGTTAGGAGATGTGCTATTCCAAGTAGTATTTCATGCTAAAATAGGATCAGATGAAGGGTACTTTGATTTACACGAGGTAACAACAGAACTTGTAAGAAAATTAAAATATCGTCATCCTCATATTTTTTCTGAAAATAAGGTAGTAAACTCTGAGAAAGTAGTGTATAATTGGGATAGAATGAAAGATTCACAAGTAAATTATAAATCTAAAACTGAAAAAATGGAAAACATAACAAACAGTCTCCCACAATTACTTAAAAGTTATAAGATACAGAAAATAGCTAAAGAGGTAGGATTTGATTGGGATGATATTTCAGGACCAATTGAAAAACTTTCTGAAGAAACAGAAGAACTTCTAGAAGCTATTGAAAGTAACAATGTAGCAAATATAGAAGAGGAGCTAGGAGATTTACTATTTACAATTGTGAACATAGCTAGATTTTTAGACGTAGATCCTGAGGTTAGTTTAAATAAAGCCAATAAAAAATTTATTGAAAGATTTAGCCTTGTGGAGAAGATGTCTTTAGATAATAATGAGAGTTTAGAAGATATGAACTTAGAAAAATTAAATAAGTATTGGAATCTAGCAAAAAATAATATATAATAAGCAAGTTGTAAGATTATAATTAAACAAAATTATTTAGGAGGAATTTAGATGAATAAGGCTGAATTAGTAGCAAGTATAGCAGAGAAAAGTGATTTAACAAAAAAAGATGCAGAGGCAGGCTTAAACGCATTCATAGACTCAGTAATGGAAGCATTAGCTGATGGAGAAAAAGTACAATTAGTAGGATTTGGAACTTTCGAAGTAAGATCAAGAAAAGCAAGAGAAGGAAGAAACCCAAGAAATCCAGAAGAAGTAATCCATATTCCAGCATCAAACGCAGCAGTATTTAGAGCTGGTAAAGGTTTAAAAGAAGCAGTTAATAAATAGTAAATTAAAATAAAAAATCAGGTCAGTGACCTGGTTTTTTTATATATTATGCTAGGAGAGATTATATGAGAATAGATAAATTTTTAAAAAATTCAAGAATTATCAAAAGAAGAACAATAGCAAAAGAAGCTTGTATACAAGAAAGAGTAAAGATTAATGAAAAAATTGCAAAGCCTAGTGATGAAGTTAGTATAGGAGATATTGTTGAGATAAATTTTGGAAATAATGATATGAAAATAAGAGTTGAAAACTTAACAGAAGGTGCTAAGAAAAAAGATGCAGATGAAATGTATAAAAATATTTAATCTTTAAACTAAATAAACTTGAAATTCTAACGAATTAGTGAGATAATCTATTTAATTATAAAAAAGAATAGGGGTGACTCTTATTGAAGAAAAAGAAAAGGATCACAATAAAACACTTAATAGTCTTAGCAATAGCTATTTATATTTTCTTAGCTATATTTAAGCAGCGAGCTCTTATGAGAGATTTAACAGCTAAAAAAGATGAACTAAGTGAAGAGATACACCTATTGGAAGAAGATATAGAAAACTTAGAAAATAATATAGCGAATTCTAACTCAGTTGAATTCATTGAAAAAACAGCTAGAGATGAACTTGGAATGGTAAAACCAAGGGAAATTATATATATTGATAAAAATAAGAATAAAACTAAGAATAATAGATAGTTTACATATCTTAACTTATTGACAATGTAAACATTCTAATATATACTAAAAATGAAAATGATTTTAAGGGGGAGTAATTACATATGCCTGTAACTGTAGGTAAGATCGTAGAGGGCACTGTAACTGGTATAACAAATTTTGGTGCGTTTATACAATTGCCAGAAGGAAAAAGTGGGTTAGTTCATATATCTGAAATATCTCACGATTATGTAAAAAAAGTTTCTGATTATTTAAACAAGGGAGATAAGGTTAAGGTTAAAGTATTATCTGTATCAGATGATAACAAGATAAGTCTTTCAATAAGACAAGCTAAACCTAAATCAACTCAACCAGTAGAAATTGATTGGAATAATCAAGACAGTGTACAAGAAAAAATGTCTTTTGAAGACAAATTAAATCAATTCTTAAAAGATAGTAATGAAAAGATGGATCAACTGAAAACAAGAGATTCAAGAAAAGGTAGATCAGGAAACATGGATTACTAGAATATTTTAAACCGGAGTTTTCCGGTTTTTTTTATTTCAAGTTACATTTATATAAAAATATATGGTGATGGTTATGAAAGAAAAAGTACTTAATAATATAATTAGATATGATATGATAAATACTAAAGACACAGTTGTAGTTGGCGTCTCAGGAGGCCATGATTCAATGTGCCTTTTACATGTATTAAATAGTATTAAAGAGGAATTGGATTTTCAAATAGTAGTTTGTCATATAAATCATGGGGTAAGGGGAGAGTATGCCCTAAGAGATGAGATGTTTGTAAAAGAATACTCAGAAAGTCTAGGTTTAGAATTTTATTCACTTAGAAAGAATATGAATGATTATGCTAAAGAAAAAAAGATATCCCCTGAAGAAGCAGGTAGACTTATTAGATATGGTTTTTTTAATAAAGTATTATCTTCATATAAAAATGGTAAAATAGCCGTAGCTCATAATAGTAATGATCAAGTAGAAACCATTATTATGAGAATGATTAGAGGAACTGGCCTAGATGGATTGGTTGGAATTAACTTTAAAGTTGATAATGTAATAAGACCCATTTTAAATGTTACAAGAGATGAAATAGAATCATATATCGAAAGAAATAATATTCCAGTAGTAATAGATCATACTAATTTAGAAACTGATTATACTAGAAATAAGATTAGACTAGAACTTATTCCTTATATAGAAGAAAACTTTAATCCTAATTTTTCAAATAGCATACTTAGGCTTTGTGAAAATGTAAAAAGTGAAGTAAGCTTTCTAGAGGATTATACTATCTTATGTTATAATGAAATGGTTATTAAATCTAATAAAGATAAAGTAGTTTTAAATAATAAAAAATTAATAAATTTAGATGAAAATATAAAAAGAAGAGTAATAAGATATGCTATCGATAAGTTAACAGGATCATTACAAGGTTTTGAAATGGTTCATATTGATAATATTATAGATTTATCCGTAAAAGAAGATACAGGTAAATTTATAAACTTACCAGGAGATTTAACTGCATCACTAGATTATAATAATTTAACTATAAGTTTTTTAAAAAGTAATACTATAGATACAGATTATTTATATAATTTACAACTAGGTAAAAATTATATTAGTTCATTAAATTTAGAAATAGAGTTATCTATTATTGATAAAGAGGATATTTCTAAATTTAATAAAAGTAAAAGTGGGTATATATACTTTGATTTTGATAAAGTTAAAGGAAATATAAAAGTAAGAAATAGAAGAAATGGTGATAGATTTACTCCTTTTGGAATGACAGGTAGTAAAAAGATTAAAGACTTCTTCATAGATGAAAAAATACCTAGAGATGAAAGAGAAAAAATACCTATGTTAGTAGATGATGAAAATATAATTTATGTTTTAAATTACAGGTTAAATGAGAATTATAAAATAACCAAAGTTTCAAAAAAAATTATGTTAGTAAAAGTTAAGGAGTGTTTTTAGGTGGAAAAAGATATTAAAAAAATATTGATTAGTGAAGAAGACATTGCAAAAAGAGTAAAAGAATTAGGTCAAGAGATTACACAGGACTATGAAGGAAAAAATTTAATGATGATTGGTATTTTAAAAGGGGCAGCAATATTTATGTCACACTTATGCTTACAAGTTAAATTACCAATGTTAATTGATTTTATGTCAGTATCAAGTTATGGTGAATCATCAATATCAACAGGAGAAGTTAAAATAGTAAAAGATTTAGATTTCTCAGTTGAGGGTAAAGATATCCTAATAGTAGAAGATATAATTGATACAGGTTTAACTCTATCCTATCTTAAGGATAACTTATTAAAAAGAGGAGCATCTAGTGTAAAGATAGTTACTCTTTTAGATAAACCTGAAAGAAGAAATATTAAAGTTAGTATAGACTACTTAGGTTTTGAAGTTCCAGATGAATTTATAGTAGGTTATGGACTGGACTACTCAGAAAAATATAGAAACTTTCCTTTTGTAGCAGCATTAAAGGAAGAAGCTTACGAGTAGTAGTAAATTGAATGAAAAAAACTAATGTGATATAATTTATAGAATATTAGTTGTTATATACTGGAGGGAGGACTAAGTTTGAAGAGATTTTTTAGAGAAATGAGTAAATATTTCCTAGTTTTAATACTAATTATGTTAGCTATAAGACTATTTAATCCTACAACGATAGAAGAGTCTAAAGAGATGGATGTAACAGACTTAATAGCAAACTTAGGTGATGATAAGGTTGAAAACATATGGATGGTTGGAAACTTTACGCAAGGTAAATTAAAAGATGGTACAGAATTTGAAGTGTTTTTACCAGATGAGGTTAGAACAGATTTTTATGATAATTATTTAAAAGAGTTAGTTGAACAGCAGTCAATAAAATTTGGTGGAGAGCCAAGACCAACAACACCATGGTATGCTACACTACTTCCAACAATACTTGTTGCAGTAATGTTTGGCTTATTCTGGTTTACAATAATGCAGCAGTCACAAGGTGGCGGTGGCAGAGGAGTAATGAATTTTGGTAAAAGTAAGGCAAAACTCCACAAAGAGGACGAAGAGACCTTAATTACATTTAAAGATGTTGCAGGTCTTAAAGAAGAAAAAGAAGAATTAAAAGAAATAGTAGATTTTTTAAGAAATCCTAGAAAATATATACAAATTGGTGCAAGAATACCAACGGGAGTCTTATTAGTAGGGCCTCCAGGAACTGGTAAAACTTATTTAAGTAGAGCAGTTGCAGGAGAAGCCAAAGTTCCATTCTTTACAATATCAGGATCAGATTTTGTTGAGATGTTTGTAGGGGTAGGAGCTAGTAGAGTAAGAGATTTATTTGAAGAAGCTAAAAAGAATGCTCCATGTATAATATTTATTGATGAGATAGATGCAGTAGGTAGAAAAAGAGGAGCGGGTATGGGTGGAGGTCATGATGAAAGAGAACAAACTCTAAATCAACTTTTAGTTGAAATGGATGGATTTGGAACAAATGAAGGTGTTATAGTTATGGCAGCTACCAATAGACCAGATATTTTAGATCCCGCTCTTTTGAGGCCTGGAAGATTTGATAGAACTATTCATGTAGGACTTCCAGATGTAAGAGGAAGAGAACAAATATTAGAAGTTCATACAAAAAATAAACCTTTAGAAGATGATGTAAATTTAGAAACAGTAGCAAAAAGAACTCCTGGATTTAGTCCAGCAGATCTTGAAAATTTAGTAAATGAGGCAGCACTTTTATCGGCAAGATATAACTTGAAAAAAATACCTATGAAACTTGTTGAAGAAGCTTCTATAAAGGTACAGGCAGGACCTGAGAAGAAAAGTAAGGTTATAAGTGAAAAAGAAAGAAAATTAACAGCTTATCATGAAGCAGGTCATGCAATAACAGCAAGACTACTTCCAGAATCTGATCCAGTTCATATGATAACAATAATACCAAGAGGTATGGCTGGAGGATTTACAGCTTATATACCAGAAGAAGATGCAATGTATATGACAAAGGGCCAATTAAAAGATAGACTTGTAATACTTTTAGGAGGCCGTGTAGCAGAAGCATTAATTATGGGAGATATAAGTACAGGAGCTCAAAATGATATTGAAAGAGCAACTAAAATCGTAAGAGATATGATAACTCACTATGGTATGAGTGATAAATTAGGACCTATGACTTATGGTAATGAGGATGAAGAAGTATTCTTAGGAAGAGATTTTGGAAGAAGTAGAAACTACTCTGAAGATATAGCAGCTACAATAGATAGAGAAATGAGAGAAATGATAGATGAAGCTTATATTAAAGCTGAGAAGTTATTAAAAGATAATATTGATATACTTCACAGAGTATCAGAAGCTTTACTTGAAAAAGAAACATTGGATGCTTCTGAATTTGAAAGAGTATTTTTAGGAAAAGAATTAAAAAATACAGACAATCAAAATGAATATAAAGAAGAATTAGAAGAAGATAATAATTCAACTTCAGAAGAACTTACAGATGTAGATGGAGAAACGCTACAAGAACAAATAACAGACAAAGAAGATTAAGATAAATCTAGGCGAATTATATTGCCTAGATTTTTTTATTAGGAGGGACTTTATGTATAGTGGATATTTAACAGATGTAGAGGGTATTAAAGTAGGACATGAATCGGATTTTGATGCTATGACAGGATGTAGTGTTGTCTTATTTGATGATTCAGCAACTTGTGGTATAGATGTTAGAGGTTCAGCTCCAGGAACAAGAGAAACCAATATATTTGAAGACAAAAAAACCATAGATAAGGTTCATGGTATTTTACTCTCAGGAGGATCTGCATTTGGACTTGATGCAGCAGGAGGAGTAATGAAATATTTAGAAGAAAATGATATAGGTTTTGATGTTAAAGTTACAAAGGTTCCTATAGTTCCAGCAGCAGTTATTTTTGACCTTCAAATAGGAGACGCTTTCGTAAGACCTGATTTTCAAATGGGATATAAGGCAGCTAAAAATGCAAGTATAGAAGAAAATAGACAAGGTAATATTGGCTGTGGAACAGGCGCAACTGTAAGTAAACTAATGGGAGAAGATTATCTTGTAAAGGGTGGGCTAGGTAGTGCTAGTATAAAAGTTGGTGACTTAGTTGTAAGTGCTATGGTTAGTGTTAATTGTGTAGGGGATGTGTATGATTATAAAACAATGAAACAACTAACAGGTCCATATGATAGGAAAAATAAAAAATTGTACTCATCAGTTGAGATATTAAAAAATGGGTACCTAGAAGATGAGCTTAAAAATAGAAACACTACTATAGGTATAGTTGCAACTAATGCAAAATTAAATAAAGCCCAAGCAAATAAAATTGCTGAGATGAGCCATAATGGATATGCAAGAAGTATAAACCCTATACACACATCATTAGATGGAGATACTATCTTCGCATGCTCTACAAATAAGATAGAAGCAAATTTAGATCTTTTAGGAACATTAGCATCTGAAGTTATGAGCATGGCAATAACAAATGCTATATTAAATAGTAGTAGATATGCTGAAATACCATCCTATAGTGATATTTATTAGTTTGTTTCTTGACTTAATACATTGCATTAAATATAATAGCTAAGGGAGCTAGTATCTAATGAACTAGACTTTCTGATACTTAAAAATATAATAAAAATTGACTGGTATCTTTATAAGAACTAGATCGGAGGCATGAAAATGAATAATAGTAAAGTAAAGGTAAGAAATATTACTGTAATTGCGGTTTTAAGTGCCGTAAGTGTAGTACTAGGACTTACACCTTTAGGATTTATTCCTATTGGAGCTGTAAAAGCAACAACAATGCATATACCTGTAATAGTAGGAGGCATTATAGAAGGGCCTTTTGTAGGAGCTATGGTAGGTTTGATTTTTGGACTTTTTAGCATGGTTCAAGCAGTAACAAGACCTACGCCTATATCATTTGTTTTTTACAACCCTTTGGTAGCAATATTACCAAGAGTTTTAATTGGCCTTGTTTCAGCATATGGATATATTGTCTTTAAAAAAGTAATAAAAAATGATAAGATATCTATATTCATTACAAGTATAATAGCAAGTTTAACAAATACTTTTGGAGTTTTGGGAAGCATATATATTTTCCACGGACAAAAGTATGCATCTACACTGGGAATAAGTGTAAATAACGCTAAAAAGGCTATAGTAGCAGTTGGTTTTACCAATGGTATACCAGAAGCTCTTATGGCTGGTCTAATAGTGACGGCGGTTGTAAAGGCGGTTAGATATGAAAACAGAAGGTGATAAAATGCTATTTGTAATAGATGTTGGGAATACTAATATAGTTTTTGGTATATATGAAAAAGAAGAGTTACTTCATAACTGGAGAGTAGCTACTGACAAGAACAGAACAGCAGATGAATATGCAATGTTATTTGAACAACTACTTAGCTTTAATAAATTAAGTAGCGATGATATAGAAGATGTAATAATATCTTCTGTTGTACCAAATCTTATAAATATATTACCAAATATGTTTAAAAAATATTATAATATAGATCCAGTAGTAATAGGTCCTGGAGTAAAAACAGGAATGAATATTAAATATGATAATCCTAAAGAAGTAGGGGCAGACAGAATAGTAAATGGTGTTGCTGGATATGAAATATATGGTGGTCCATTAATCGTAGTAGATTTTGGAACGGCAATAACTTTTGATGCTATATCTGAAGATGGAGAATACTTAGGAGGAGCAATTACTCCTGGGGTTAAAATTTCATCAGAAGCCTTATTTACAAGAACTGCAAAGCTTCCTAGAGTTGAAATATCAAAACCAAAAAGTATAATTGGTAAAAATACTGTTAACAGTATTCAAGCTGGTATATCTTTTGGATATGTGGGTTTAGTTGATTATATTATAGAAAAAATGATAGAAGAATTAAATCCTAAGAAAGATAAAAAAGTAAAAGTAGTAGCAACAGGAGGATTTGCTGAATTTATTTCTAAAGATAGTAAATATATAGAAGAAGTAAATCAACTTCTTACTTTAATAGGACTAAGAATAATCTATAGTAGAAATAGGTAAGTGGGAGACCACTTACCTTTAATATTGAGGTGATAAATTGAAAATAGGAAATGTTACTTTAGACAATAATATAGTTTTAGCACCAATGGCAGGCATTACAGATAAGACATATAGAACTTTAGCCAAAAAAATGGGAGCAGGATTAGTTGTAACAGAAATGGTCAGTGCAAAAGGCCTGTATTACAATGATAAAAAAACAGATACACTTATGGATATTAGTGATATTGAAAAACCAGTTGCTGTTCAAATATTTGGTTCAGATCCAGATATTATGGCCAGTGTTGTAAAAGATAATATAAACAATAGATCCGACATAGATATTATTGATATTAATATGGGGTGTCCAGCACCAAAAATTGTAAAAAACAATGATGGAAGTGCACTAATGAAAGATCCTGACTTAGTAAAAGAAATTATATATAAGGTAGTTAATGCATCAAAAAAACCTGTAACAATAAAAACTAGAATGGGTTGGGATGATAAAAACTTAAATGGTGTGGAAATTGCTAAGATAGCTGAATATGAAGGAGCTAGTGCTGTAACTATTCATGCAAGAACTAAAGAGATGTTCTATAGTGGTAAGGCTGATTGGGACTATATAAAATATGTAAAAGAACAAGTTAAAATTCCTGTAATAGGCAATGGAGATATATTTAAACCTCAAGATGCAATAAATATGTTAGAATATACATTATGCGATGGAGTTGCAATAGGACGTGGTGCTATGGGAAATCCCTTTATATTTAAAGGAATAATTGACCTTTTAGAAGGAAATGAACCATTTAATCCAAGTTATTTAGAAATAATAGATATGGCAATAATGCATTTAGAGTTAATATGTAATGATAAAGGTGAAAAAATAGGCGTTCGAGAAATGAGAAAGCATATAAGTTGGTATCTTAAAGGAATGCCTGAATCCAACAGAATGAAAGATCAAATTAATGCATTAAATAGTAAAGAGGAAGTACTAAATGCTTTAATGTCTTATAGGAACTATATTCAAAGTGTTTAGAGTATAGTGTTAAGTGGGTAATTACAATGTATCATATATTACTTGACTTTAAAGGGGTGAATGATTATAATGTTTCCCATATATTAAGTCTGGTAATTTTTTATATGAACAATATGAATTTGAAAGGAAGAGAAAATATGTTAGATAACCATGAGTTCTTAACTGCAAAGGGATTAGAAGAGTTAGAAAAAGAGTTAGATTTACTAAGATCAGTTAAAAGAAAAGAGGTTGCATCTAGAATTAAAGAGGCCCTAAGCTTTGGAGATATAAGTGAAAACTCTGAGTACGACCAAGCTAAAAACGAACAAGCGCAACTAGAAGAAAAGATTGCAAAGATAGAAAATACAATTAGTAACGCTAGAATAATTGATGAAAAAGATCTATCAACAGAAAAGGTAAGTATTGGATCAAAAGTAGTTGTATTAGACTTAGAGTATGATGAAAAAATGACATACTCTATAGTAGGATCAGCAGAAGCAGATCCATATGAAGGAAGAATCTCAAATGTATCACCATTAGGATCTACTTTGATAGATAGAAAAAAAGGTGATATAGTAGAAGTTAAGGTTCCGGATGGAATTGTTAAATATGAAATTTTAGATATAGAAATGTAAGAATGGAGGATGTAATTAATGTCTGAACACGAACAAGATTTGAATGAAATGCTACTTATGAGAAGGGAAAAACTAAATAAGATGGTTGAAGATGGTAAAAATCCTTTTGAAGTAGAAAAATATGATATTACTCATAGTAGTAAAGAGATTCATGAAAATTTTGATGAACTTGAAGATCAAACAGTTAAAATAGCAGGTAGAGTAATGTCAAGAAGAGGTCACGGTAAAGTTAGCTTTATTGACGTACAAGATGAATCCGGTAGAATTCAAATGTTTGCTAGATTTAACACTTTGGGTGAAGATAAATATAAAGATTTAGATTATTTAGATTTAGGAGATATTATAGGAGTAGAAGGTGAAGTTTTTAAAACCAATGCTGGAGAAGTTTCAATAAGAGCTACAGATTTTGTTATAATGTCAAAATCTTTACAAATTTTACCTGAGAAATTCCATGGATTAAAAGATCAAGATTTAAGATATAGACAAAGATATGTAGATTTAATAGTTAATCCAGAAGTTAAGGAAACATTCATACTGAGAACAAAAATATTAAAAAAAGTAAGAGAATATTTGGATGAAAGAGGATTCTTAGAAGTAGAAACTCCTATTTTAAATACAGTTGCAGGTGGAGCTAATGCAAGACCATTTGTTACTCATCATAATTCTTTAGACATAGATATGTACCTTAGAATAGCAAACGAACTATACTTAAAAAGATTAATAGTTGGTGGATTTGATAAGGTATATGAAATGGGTAGAATGTTTAGAAATGAAGGAATGAGTCCAAGACATAATCCAGAGTTTACTAATATAGAATTATACCAAGCTTATGCTGACTATAAAGATATGATGGAAATTACTGAAAACTTAGTATCATATGTAGCTGAAGAAACTTTAGGTTCAATGGTTATAAATTACCAAGGTACTGAAATTGATTTAACTCCACCATGGAGAAGGTTAGGAATGGAAGATGCTATAAAAGAATATGCAGGAGTAGATTTTAGTACTATAAATACTGATGAAGAAGCAATAGAAGTTGCAAAAGAAAAAGGTCTTGAAATTAAAGAAGGTATGACAAGAGGACATATTATATCCGAAATGTTTGAAGAATTCTGTGAACAACATTTAATTCAACCAACATTTATAATAGGACATCCTGTAGAAGTATCTCCACTTGCTAAAAGAAATCAAGAAGATCCAAGAATAACAAATAGATTTGAAGCATTTATGAATACTTGGGAAATTGCAAATGCATTCTCAGAATTAAATGATCCAATAGATCAAAGAGAAAGATTTGAAGCTCAGGTAGCTCAAAAAGCTTTAGGAGATAGCGAAGCACATCCAATGGATGAAGATTTTATCAATGCTATAGAAGTAGGATTACCACCTACAGGAGGATTAGGAATAGGAATGGATAGACTTATTGTTCTTCTTACTAATCAACCAAGTATAAGGGACGTATTATTATTCCCAACAATGAAACCTTTAAATCGTGATAGAGTATCAAATGATATAGAGTGTGATGAAGTTGAAACTAAAGTAGAAAAAATAGACATGTCTAAGGTTAAAGTTGAACCACTTTTTGAAGATATGGTAGACTTCGAACAATTCTCTAAATCTGACTTTAGAGTTGTAAAAGTTAAAAACTGTGAAGAGATTCCAAAGTCAAAGAAACTATTAAAGTTTACATTAGATGATGGAACAGGAGAAGATAGAATAATATTATCAGGTATAAAAGATCACTATACTGCAGATGAGCTAGTAGGAAAAACATTACTTGCAATAACAAACCTACCTGAAAGAAAAATGATGGGAGAACCATCACAAGGTATGCTTTTATCTGCAATATATGAGTATGATGGTAAAGAAGCATTAAGACTAATCATGTTAGATGGCAATATACCAGCAGGATCAAAGATATACTAAATAATAATATACATTAGTAAACTGAGGTTGAAGATAATTTAACCTCAGTTTTTTTATGAAGATTTTTAAAGGATAAAGTTTTATATAGTAATAAGTTACAAACAGATATTAAGCTATCAAATAAAAGATTTATTTATAGTTAGACTTACTAAGAATAAATTGTTATAATATTCACAAAGATTTAAAAAGGTATAGTAAATACTCTAATTTTGGGTATAGATATTATGCCTATAAATAGGCCTGTTTTTTGTAAAAATTATATTGATAGGAGAGATAACATGTTTGATTTAAAAGGAAAAGTAGCAGTTGTAACGGGAGCATCAGGAGGATTAGGAGCAGATGCAGCAAGAGCATATGCAAAAGCAGGTGCAGATGTTGCAGTGTTAGCAAGAAGAGTTGAGAAGTTAGAAGGTGTTGCTAATGAAATAACAGATATGGGTGGCAACGTACTAGCAGTGGCTTGTGATGTTACGAGCGAAGAAAGTGTTAAAGAAGCAATAGAGAAGGTAGTAGATAAATTTGGTAAAATTGACATTCTATTAAACAATGCAGGAATAGCTATAAAAGGTGATGTAGTAAACTTAACAGAAGATGAATGGGATCTTGCTTTTAATACAAATGTAAAAGGAATATACTTAATGAGTAAGTACGTAATTCCTTATATGCAAGAAAACAAATATGGTAAAATAGTAAATGTTTCATCAATAAATGCAGTTGTTGGTGATAAAACAGATATATTTGTAAGACATTCATACAACGCATCAAAAGCTGCTGTAGTAGGTTTAACTATGGGTATGGCAACTTACTATGGAAAATACAATATAACAGTAAATGCGGTTGGACCAGGCCTATTTGAATCAGAAATGACACAAGATACACTGTTTAAATCAGAAGAATTCTTAAGATTATATAATGCACAAAACCCAATGAGCAGACCAGGTAAAAAGGGAGAGCTTAATGGACCTATATTATTCCTATCATCAGATGAGTCAAGCTATGTTAATGGACAATATATTATAGTGGATGGTGGATTAAGATACGTATAATTACACACCTTATATATGAATAGAAAATAAAATAAAAAAACTTTTAAAATACTGTTGACATTCATATGAAAAGTCTGTATAGTTATAAAAGTCGCTACAA
>CAYPYI010000023.1:0-19270 GCA_964415085.1 uncultured Tissierellaceae bacterium | reverse complement strand
AGAGCATGGGAGATAGAGGAGATAGCGTGGATAAATTAGATAAGCTGGTGGAGAAAATAAAGAACAAAGAAATAGATAAGGGGTTTATAAAAATAAAAATAAACAAGAATAAGGAAATAGACAATATACTCATTACTGACCCAAAGGATAGAAAGACTTTTACAGAAGAGGAAAGCAAACTTGTCGCAGGTCAGCCATATAACGTTACTGACCAAGATACCTATATTCAGTTGATATGAAAAAAACAGCACTTTTTAAAGATATGTTTCGAAACATATCTAATTCTAAAGGGAGATTTATATCTATTGTTGTAATTATAGCATTGGGAGTAGCTTTTTTTTCAGGGTTAAAAAAAGCTCCAGAAGATATGAAATATACAGCTGATAAATATTACAAAGATTATAACTTGTTTGATATAAGAGTGGTATCTTCTTTAGGACTTACAGATGATGATGTTGATAGTATAAAAAGCATAGAAGGCGTAGAAGATGTAAGAGCTACATATTTTGTAGATGCCATAACTAAAGAAGGTGACAATGAATCAGTATTTAGAGTGTTCGGATATGATAGCAATGATCAAATAAATGGCTATAAGTTATTAGAAGGAAGATTTCCTGAGAATGAAGATGAATGCTTAATAGAAAAAGGTATTGAAGAAAACCTACGATTTGATATTGGAAGTAAAGTAAAACTTAAAAGTGGTAAGAATGAGGATTTAAATGAAAGTTTAGAAAATAAAGAATATACTGTTGTTGGAGCAGTCCAATCTCCGTATTATTTATCTTTTGAAAAAGGAAATAGTAGTATAGGAAATGGAAGGGTTTCAGGATATATAGTTATTCCGGAAGAAAATTTTAAACTTGATATTTATACAGATATATATATGACTGTTAAAGGAACCAAAGAGTTAAACTCGTATTCTGATGATTACTTTAAGTTAACAGATAAAGTTGTAGATAAATTAGAAATTCTCGCGCCAGAAAGAGAAAAAGAGAGATATGATGGATTAATAAAAGAAGCTGAAGAAAAACTTCAAGAAGCAAAAGATGAATATGACGATGGTAAAAATGAAGCAGAAGTAAAGTTAAATGATGCGAAATTAAAATTAGATAATGCTAGAAAAGATTTAACAGTAGGTCAAAATGAATTAAACAAAGAAAAGGAGAAATTTGAAACTTTAATATCAGATGCAAAAATTCGAATATCTCAAGGTAAGCTAGATTTAGAAAATGGATATAAATCCTATAATGAAGGCTTAAAAAAATATGAAAAGGAATCAATAGAAGCTGAGGAGAAAATTGAAAATTCATTGAAGGAAATTGAAGAAGGGAAAAATGCTATTAAGGAACTTGAAAAAGGCTTGCTAGAACTTGAAAAAGCATTAGAAAATCCACATATTCCAGAAGAAACTTTAAATAAATTGCAAGAAGAATATAATGAGAAAAGCATAGTGTTATCAAACCTATTAGAGCGTGTAGCTTTAGGAGAAGAGGAAATTAATCTTGCAAAAGAAGAACTATTAAAAGTAGGAAATAATTTAGAAAATGTAAAAAAAGAATTAGATCTAAATAAAGAAAAAATGAGTCAAGAAGAACAAAAATTAATAGAAAATGAGAAAAAAGGTAAAAAAGAACTAGATAGTAATAAGATAAAAATAGAAAAAGGGAAAAGGGATTTATTAAAAGCCGAAGAAGAATATAATAAGGCAGAAAGAGAAACAACAGAAAAATTAGAAGAAGCATGGGAAAAGATAGAGCAAGGTGAGAGAGACATAAGAAAAATTGAGAAAGCAAAATGGCATGTGTTAGATAGAAAAAGTCATTATTCATATGTTGATTATGAAGGGGCTGCGGACAGAATAAATGCACTTTCTAAAGTGTTTCCGGTATTTTTTGCACTAGTAGCTGCATTAGTATGTTTAACAAGTATGACTAGAATGGTAGATGAGCAACGTGTAAATATAGGAACATTAAAGGCATTAGGCTACAGTAACTTTGATATAGCACTAAAATATATTGTATATGCTCTAATAGCATCTATTGTTGGATGTATTATAGGATTTGCAGTTGGATATACATTGTTTCCATTAATTATATTTAATGCATATGGTTTAATGTATGTATTACCTCCTGTGATATTATCATTTAATGTAGGGTTATCGATTAAAATAGCTATCGTAGCTATTCTTTTAACCACAATCACAACTTATTTGGCTTGTATTAATGAATTAAAAGAAAATTCAGCATCACTTATGAGACCTAAAGCACCTAAGATAGGTAAAAGAATATTATTAGAGAGAGTACCATTTATATGGGATAAGTTTAATTTTAGTAATAAAGTAACTTTAAGAAATATATTTAGATATAAAAGAAGATTTTTTATGACTGTCTTTGGAATAGCTGGTTGTACAGCATTAATATTAGCAGGTTTCGGAATAAAGGATTCCATAAAAACAGTTGTAAATAAACAATATGGGGAATTGTTTAATTACGATGCAACT
Organism: uncultured Tissierellaceae bacterium; assembly: GCA_964415085.1. Lineage (GTDB taxonomy): Bacteria > Bacillota > Clostridia > Tissierellales > Tissierellaceae > CAYPYI01. The sequence goes on along the minus strand of CAYPYI010000023.1, from coordinate 16,770 downwards.
ATTTCGCTTGAAGAAGGATCAGAAAGATTTATAGAAGATGAAGATAATATATTAGAATATACTTTAGTTCAAAGTGAAAATGGATATTTAAAACGTGGAAATGATAAAAAAGATATAACTATAATTGTCCCAAAAAATATTGAAGAATTCGAACAATTTGTTAAATTACAAGAAAGAACAGGGGCTAAAGAAATTAACTTTCCTATACAAGGATTAGTAATATCAGAGCAAATATCAAAAACTTTAGAATTAAAAGTTGGAGATGAAGTTAAAGTAATAAATAAAGACGATGAAGAAGCCTTAGCAGAAATAAAAGGAATAACAGAAAACTATACTTTTAATTTTGGATATATGTCAGAGGAATATTATAGAGATATATTCTTAAAAAAACCTAAATATACTACAGCTTATGCGAATATATCATCAACTGATAAAGGAGTCGAAGATGAGATATCTAAAAATCTTATGGAAAGTGAAGATATCAAAAGAGTAAGTTTTAATAGTATATTAAAAGAAGACTTTAATGACGTAATAGATTCCTTAGACTATATTGTAATTGTTATGATAGTATTTGCTGGGGCATTAGCATTTGTAGTTTTATATAATCTTACTAATGTAAATATAAGCGAAAGACATAGGGAGATTGCCACTATAAAAGTATTAGGATTTTATGATAATGAGGTTTCTGCATATATATATCGAGAAAATATAATTCTAACAATAATAGGAGCGTTACTGGGATTAATAATGGGTATATATTTACACAAGTTTATTATGATTACAGTTGAGATGGAAAATATAATGTTTGGACTTGAATTAGAGAAGAAAAGTTATATATATGCATTGATCTTAACATTTATATTTTCAGTATTAGTTAATATAACAATGCATTATAAATTAAAAAATATTGAAATGGTAGAATCATTAAAAAGTGTAGATTAAGGAGAGTTATGTTTAAAAAAATAATTGATACAGCTATTAATCTAAATGCGTCGGACATACACTTGAGTGAAGGATATTATCCTTTTTTTCGAATAAATCAAAGTTTGAAAAAATCAGATAAACTCGGAATAGTAAATGAGGACATCGTTGAAGATGCTTTAAAAGTTTTAAATATAAAAAATAGAAAAGATTATGTTGATGGAGTATATAGTTATAAAGGATATAGATTAAGATATAATATATTATATTCTAATGGTGAGGTTAACCTCACCATTAGAATAATACCTAAATATATAAAAAAGTTATATGAACTTTTATTGCCAATTGAAATTGAAAAACTTAATAAATACGATAGGGGTTTAGTTCTTATAACAGGTAAAACTTGTAGTGGTAAATCCACAACTTTAGCATCTTTAATAAATGATATTAATTTAAATGAAAATAAGAAAATAATTATCTTTGAAGATCCAATTGAATATGTTTATCCAAAAGAAAATTCTTTGATTGTACAAAAAGATATTTCCAGTAATAAAGATAATTTAGAATTACTACTTCAAGCAGTTGTAAGAATGGATCCTGACATAATTGTTGTTTCGGAAATTAGAGATAAAGAGGTTTTAAAAGCATGCATTGATTTATCTGAAATAGGACACTTAGTTTTTGCAACAATTCATTCAAATTCAGTATCAGAGACTATAACAAGAATAGTTGATTTATTTCCTTCTAATGATAAAAATCAAATTAGATATAAACTTAGTATTGTTCTTAATGCTATACTTCATCAAAAACTATTTAAAACAAAAGATATTTTGGTTCCTATAGTTGAATTATTAGTTCTTGACAATTCAACCAGAAATATTATTAAGCAAGGTAAGGATGAAAGTTTTATAAATGATCAAATTTTTTTCATGATGAAAGAAAATGGTTCTTTAGCCGAATTAGAACATATTAGAAGATTAGTAAATGAAAAAATTATAAGTAAAGATGATTTATTTAAACTATTATCGACAAGAGACATTGAGAAAATTGCAAATATGAATTATAATTAGTATTAGGAAAGTAGGGATATGATGCATAAATTAAAGAGGAACAAAACTACAGTATTTATAATATTAGCATTTATAATATTTAGTTTTATAAACCAAGTTTTATACGCAGAGGAACTGACCAATAATGATAGTGTATCCCAGCTTATTAAAGATCATAATAGTAAGTATTTAACTATTTATTCAGGTCAAGTAAGAGGATATAATAAATCTACAAAAACAGACGACTATGTAGATATAACTCACTATTTAAATCGTGCCAAAAAAGAGATGGTTTTTCCTTTACAAAAGAAAAATTACATTGTTACTTCAGACTTTGGTGTTAGAAGACATCCTTTTTTAGGTACAAATGGAGCTAAAGAAATATACTCACTTCCATTTCACTCAGGTTTAGACATCTCTTATGCTAATATTAAAGGCGAAGATGTGTATTCAGTCTTAAATGGTAAGATAGATCAAATTAGCCCGAATCTAAATAGTTATGGTAATTTAGTCGTTGTAGATCACGATGGAATGAAAACATACTATGCCCATTTAGACAGTATAGATGATAGTATTACTGTAGGTGATAGTGTAAAAGCAGGACAACGAATTGGTGCAGTAGGTAGTACAGGTAGGAGTACAGGAGCTCATTTACATATTGAATTTAATATTGGAAATGTTGCTATAAATCCACGTATATTTTTAGAAGGTCAATTTGAATTATTAAACAAACCTATACAACAACAGCCATCTAATAAGCCAAATAATAATAAAGTGGAAAAAGATACAAGTAAAGATATGGAAGTAAAAGATTTCAAATTAGAGGTTTTAGAATTAGACAACGCAACAAATCTAGATGAAGCTCTAGATCAAATAGATGTTAATAGCATATTGGACACAGAAAATAGCTTTATAGAGATTAAGGTTGATAAGAAAAATGATAATTGGGACGACGTAAAATTTGATATTATTCCACTTGCTAAGGATGCTAGTGATATAAAACCAGTTGAACAAATTAAGGATAAAAATAAATTAGATAATACACAAATTAACTCTTCGAATAAAATTAGTTGGTCATTATTAGGACATAATGATTTTGAAGTACTAAGATTAGATAGAAATAAATAGGAGTAGATATTATTAAAATTCTACTCTTATTTTTAGTTATAGGAGTCATGTTAAGATATGTTGACATAATTAAGTTAAATAATGATAAAAAGATATATATATTTAAAGTCAATTATATGTATTATTTATTAACTATAAAAATTAATTGTGGAGTGTTTTATAAATTTTTGTTTTTTATACTTATGATTTTATCTAGCTACGATATATTATATTTTGAAGTTGAAGATAAAGCTTTTTTAAAATTAATAGTTTTTATATCAGTATATTCCCTTATACAAAAAGATTTAATATGTCTTTTTAATTTGTATAATGGAATATTTATGTTTATTCTATTATATTTTATATATCATAAATTTAATGATAAAATAGGAGGAGCAGATATAAAACTTATATCAATTATAAATTTTTTATTTGGATATAAGATATTTATCTTGACTATATTTTTTGCTAGTTTATTTTCTCTTGTTTATTATATGTTTAATGTGATTACTTTGAAATATAATGAAAGATATATTAAGTTTTTACCGTTTATAAACTTAGGGTTAATTTTTAGTTTACTATATGAAAGGATGTGAATTAATGTTAAGTACGAGTGATTTAATAATAAATTTTGATGAGCTTACAAATAATGAATTAATTAATTATATTTTTAAAAGACATCATGCTTTTTTAAAGGATGGACTTAAAAGAATAAATGATGAGATGTTTTCACTGTTTGAGGTTTATTCAACAGAATATGATTTTTTCTTAGAAAAGTTATATATAGCTTTTAATGATTTAAAGACTAATTTTGAAATACACATGGTTAAGGAAGAAAGATCTATATTTCTGCATATTAAAGAATATGAAAGTACTAAAGATAAGGAATTAAGACAACTAATACTTAAAGAAATAGAAAAAATTGAGAAATATAATAATCAGATTGAATTTGATATTAAAGAAATAAAAAGACTTACATATGATTATACAAGGGGTACAAAAGAGCATTCAGCATTTGATAATATGTATCTTAAGCTAAAAGAATTGGAAAAAGAAACCATAGCCCACTTTGAATTAGAAAGAAACTTAATACATAAAAGGATACTAAATGGTTAGAGGGGGATATGATGAGAAAAAACTTAAATAAAATACTAGGACTACTTTTAATTTTATCATTATTAATATCACTTACATCTTGTATTAATATACAAATAAATGATAATAATGATGAAAATGTTCCTAGTAATGAGGTAGAGCAAGAAGAAGCTATCAAGGAAGATAAACAGTATTTAGATCACGAAAGTGTAGCAGAATATATTAAACTATATGGAAAACTACCAAGTAATTTTCTTACTAAAAAAGAGGCAAAAGACCTAGGATGGATTGCTAAAGATGGTAATTTATGGGATATCGCGCCTAATCATGCAATTGGTGGAGATAAATTTGGAAATAGAGAAGGGTTATTGCCTAAAGAAAAAAATCGAGTATATTATGAATGTGATGTTAATTATTCAGGTGGTAGAAGAGGACCAGAACGTATTGTATTTTCTAATGATGGATTGATTTATTATACTAATGATCATTATAAATCATTTACTAAATTGTTTGGAGATGAATGATATGAGAGTAATATTAGATGGTTATAAAATGGATAACAAAGAAAATTTACATTTATATTTAAAACAAAGTTTTGATTTGTCAGAGTATTATGGTGAAAATTTAGATGCTCTATGGGATGAACTGACTTCATTAAATGAACAAGTAGAAATAATTCTTATCAATAGTAACTACATGTTAAATAAGCTTGGAGAATATGGTAATATGTTATTGGAGTTATTTAGGGATTTAGCATTTGAACAAGAAAACATTAATTTTATGAGTGATGGATGTTTTTAATTTAATTTTAAGGAGACTAGAATGGACGAAATAATTTTTTCATTATTAGAAAACTTACCAACCATATTGCTATTTGTAGTAATAGTAATTACACTTAATACACTTGGAAAAGGAGCAGATATTTTAGTTGAAGAAGCGGTTAAAATATCAGTAAGTTGGGGAGTATCTAAAACAATAATAGGAGCAACAATAGTAAGTTTAGGAACAACCATACCAGAAGTAACAGTCTCTGTGGCTGCATCATTAAGAGGATTTTCTGATATGGCAATAGGAAATGCTGTAGGGTCAATAATTACCAACACAGCTTTAATAATTGGAATTGTATCTATAGTTGGGTTTGTACCTGTAGAAAAAGAAGTTGTAGATAGACAAGGCAAAGTGCAACTTCTTTCAGTTATAACATTATTTATACTTAGTTTAAGAATTTTTGGTGGCAGCAATATATCTAGGCTCATGGGAATATTTCTATTAATACTTTTAGTAGTGTATACTATAGTTACAATATCATGGAGTAAAAAAAGTGATGTAGAATATGATGATAGCTATGAGGAAGTAGAAGATAGCATTATAAGTCAGATACTAATGATGATATTAGGATTATTTATTGTAATAGCTTCATCTAAAATATTAATACCAAGTGTAGAAATTGTAGCTACAAGAATAGGTATACCACAAAGTGTTATAGCTGCAACATTAATTGCATTTGGTACAAGTTTACCAGAACTTATAACATCAGTAACAGCAGTTAGAAAAGGATATGGAGAATTGGCTGTAGGAAATATTATAGGTGCTAATATTTTAAATGTTTTATTTGTAATAGGTGCTTCAGCAACAGTTAGTAAGACAGGTTTAAATATTGCTGATATTTTTTATAAATTACAATTCCCAACAATGCTAATAATAATATTTTTATTTCATTTTTTTATTAATAAAAAAGATAAACAAATTACAAAAAAAGAAGGTATTATTTTACTAAGTATATATTTTATATATTTAATATTAAATTTCTTATGGATGTAAAAAAATATTTGGAGGTACAAAAGTGGACTTAAAATCAAAAATAAGAGTAATTGAGGATTTTCCAGTAAAGGGTATTAGTTTTAAAGATGTAACAACATTAACGAAAGATAGTAAAGCTTTTAAATATGCAGTTGATAAGTTTGTAGAAAATTTAAAAGATAAAAATGTAGACTATATAGTTGGTCCTGAGGCAAGAGGATTTTTATTTGGATCAGCTGTTGCCTATGGATTAAATGCAGGATTTGTTCCTGTTAGAAAACCTGGGAAATTACCAGGAGATACATTAATTGAGGAATATGAACTAGAATATGGTACAAACACTTTGGAAATACACAAAGATGCCATTGAACCAGGAAAGAATGTAGCAATAGTTGATGATTTACTAGCAACTGGTGGAACCGTTAAATCTGCAGTAAAAATGATTGAACAATTAGGTGGCAATGTTGTTGGATTAGAATTTTTAATAGAGTTAGAGTCATTAGAAGGAAGAAAAGGATTAGAAAAATATGATATTAACTCTTTAGTAAAATATGATATTTAGAAACTAGGTGGCTGATTTATATGAGTAACAATTTAAATGATTTAAAAATATTCCACATAGATATGGATGCATTTTATGCTTCTGTAGAAGAAGTTGATAATCCTAGCATTAGGAATTATCCTGTAATTGTTGGTGGAAAAAGTGATTCAGGTATTGTTACTACAGCAAACTATAAGGCTAGAAAATATGGGATTCATTCAGCAATGCCCATATTTTTAGCTAAACAAAAATGTCCTCATGGGATTTATCTTCCTACAAGAAAGGATAGATACTCAGAGGCGTCTAAAGAAGTATTTGAGGTTTTATACTCATTTACAGATCTGGTGGAGCCTGTTTCTATAGATGAAGCTTATATGGATATATCAAGTATTAGTGAAGATCCTTTAGTGTTAGCTAGAAAAATAAAGGATAAAGTATATGAGGAAACAAAATTAACCATGTCAATTGGAATTTCATATAATAAATTTTTAGCAAAGCTAGCTTCTGATTGGCAAAAGCCTAATGGAATAACCATAATTGATAAAACAATGTTACCAGAGATTCTTTTACCACTAAAAGTTGAAAAAATTCATGGAATAGGTCCGAAATCAGCAAATAGATTAAATAGTATTGGTATTTACACTGTAAAAGATTTATATTCTCTTGATGAAGAATTTTTAGAAGATATGTTTGGAAAAGCTGGAAGAGAGATATATAAAAGGATAAGAGGTGTAGATAATAGAGAAATAAATATAAATAGAGAAAGAAAATCACTTGGTACAGAAAGAACATTAAAAGAATCAACTTTAGATTTAGGGCTATTAAAAGTGTATTTAAAAGAGTTTGCTAAAGAAATCTCAGATGGGCTAAATAGAAAAGGATTATTTGGTAGAACAATAACTGTAAAAGTTAAAGATAAGGATTTTAAAGTAACAACAAGAAGTAAGACACTTATAAATGATACAGCCTCATTTGATACAATATACTATACAGCGATAATGCTATTTAATGAGTTAAATATAAAAAAAGAAATAAGATTAATAGGTCTTACAATATCTAACTTAACAGAGTATCAATTAAAGCAATTATCTATTTTTAATAATTAGCAATTATTCATTTAAGGAGATGATATAGTGCCATTGAGTATAAATGTACTAGGTCAGTTAAATGGTAAGGATATTTTGGAATATAGCTTTTCATATAATGATATTTACTTGTCATTGTTAAATTTTAATGGGATTATAAATAAATTAAGGTTTAATAATGAAGATGTAGTTTTTTCATATGATAGTTACAAAGACTATTTAGATGATAATAGATATATTGAATGTTTTGAGGATGATAATTATAAATATTATGGATGTGACCTTTATAAAAATGTTTTTTGGCAATTGAAGAGTTATCATGAAGAAATAGATAGAAAAGTAATTTTATTTGAGTATAGGAAGAAGAATGAAAATATCATTTATAAGTTACAATATACACTTAAAAAAGATTCTCTTATTATATCCTATAAGGGAGGAAGCAAAGGTAGTATACCAATAACAGCTCTTAAGAATACTTTCTTCAATATATCAGCAGAAAAAAATATTTTAGATCATAAATTAATCTTAAAATCCAAGGAAATAATTATAAGTAAAGATAGTGATAAGCCTGATGAGATAGTAAATGTTAGTAATAGTTTTTATGATTTTAATAAAGAAATAAAAGTTAAAGAAAATTTTGAAAATGCTGAAAATAAATCACCTCATCCATACATAATTGATAAATATGAGCAGTGGCCAATAAAGCTTTCATTCAAGGATATAATTGTCAAAATTAGATCAAAAGAACCAGTTATAGTCTTAAATCCAGATTATAAAAATGATTATAGTGGCTTATGCTTTGATAGTCATTGTGATTTAAATCTTATAGATGAAAATTTGCTTAAGAAAAATAGAAAAAGAATAAAAGATACTTATGAAACAAAAACTGAATATAAATTTATAAAAAAAGACTAGACTTTCACTAGTCTTTTTTCTTGCTTGAGTTGACATAAGTTTTAATAAATGTTATAAATATATTAGCAGTCAAGTTCGAAGAGTGCTAATAAAATTATGGAGAGAGGGATTAATTGTGGAAAAAATAGAGTTTAAATCAGAATCAAAAAGAGTTTTAGACCTAATGATTAATTCAATTTATACAAATAAGGAGATATTTTTAAGAGAGCTTATATCAAATGCATCTGATGCTATTGATAAATTATATTATAAATCATTAACTGATGAGAATATAAGCTTTGATAAAGATAAGTTTTTTATAAAAATTGACATTGATGAAGATAATAGATTATTAAAAATAACTGATACAGGAATAGGAATGACAAAAAAAGAATTAGAAGAAAACTTAGGTGTGATAGCTAAAAGTGGATCTTTAAATTTTAAGGAAAATTTAGATGGGAAAAAAGATGAAAATATAGATATAATTGGTCAGTTTGGAGTAGGATTCTATTCCGCATTTATGGTTGCTGATAAGGTTGAAGTAACTACCAGATCAATCGATAGTGAAAAAGCTTTTAAATGGGAATCTGAAGGTTCAGATGGGTATATAATAACTGAAACTACCAAAGAGGACTTAGGTACTGAAATAGTTCTTCATATTAAAGAAAACACAGAGGATGTAGAATATGATGAATATTTAGATGAATATAGAATTAAAGATATTATAAAAAAACACTCAGACTATATAAGATATCCAATAAAAATGGAAGTTACAAAATATGATTATGATGAAGAAGAAGAGATGAAAACTTATAAGGAAGTTGAGACTGTAAACTCAATGGTACCTATATGGAGAAAGAATAAAAATGAGCTTACGGATGAAGATTATATAAACTTCTATAAAGAGAGACATTTTGGTTTTGATGAACCACTAAGACATATACATTTTTCTGTAGATGGTCATATGAGTTATAAAGCTTTACTTTATATTCCAAGTGAACCTATATTTAACTATTATACTACTGAATATGAAAAGGGACTAGAATTATATTCAAGTGGGGTATTAATAAAAGAAAAAGCAGAAGAACTTTTACCAGATTACTTTAGTTTTGTAAAAGGTGTTGTGGACTCAGAAGATTTATCTTTAAATATTTCAAGAGAGATGCTTCAAAATGATAGACAATTAGCTTTGATGGCGAAAAGAATTGAAACCAAAATAAAAGAAGAACTTTTAGACATGTTAGAAAATGACAGAGTAAATTACGAAAAGTTCTATAAAGGGTTTGGTAAGCAATTGAAATATGGAGCTTATATGGGCTTTGGTATGAATAAAGAAATATTAGAAGATTTATTACTTTTTTACTCATCTAATGATTTAAAATTAGTTAGTTTAAAAGAATATGTTTCAAGAATGAAAGATGATCAAAATCACATATACTATGCATCTGGTGATAGTTTAGATAAGATTAGCAAGTCTCCACAAACTCAATTATTAAAAGATAAAGGGTATGAAATTCTTTATTTAAATGATGAGGTTGACGAATTTGCATTAAAAGTGTTAGCTGATTATGATGGTAAAACTTTCATGAGTGTTTCAGATAGTGACTTAGAAATAGACGAAGATGAAAAAGAAAAAAGAGAAGAAATAAAAAAAGATAATAAGGAATTATTTGATAAGATGAAAGAATATTTATCAGACGATATTATAGATGTAGAGCCTTCAAATAGACTTAAAGATTCTCCAGTATGCTTGATATCAAAAGGAGAAATATCAATAGAAATGGAGAAAGTATTAAGTCAAATGCCAGAATCTGGTGGGGTTATGGCTGAAAAAGTATTAGAAATTAATACAAATCATAAAGTCTTTGATAAAATAAAAGAGGCTTTTGATAAAGAAGACTTTGAAAAAGTTAAACTGTATACAGAATTATTAAAAGATCAAGCAAGATTACTAGAAGGATTAGAAATTGAAGATGCAACAAGATTTGTAGAAAATATATCTAAACTTATGTAATAAATAAGAAGGTGATTACCATTGAGACTTTGGGAACAATATTAAAAAGGATTATTATTGTATATATTATGTATGCATTAGTTACAGGTGTTTTAATATTTACAAGGATAATTCCAAGGAAAGAAGATAAGGCTAACTTTAATAATAAAACCTATGATACAAATGATAGGGTTAGAATAGTTGATGAGAGCAACTATTCGGGCAGAGTTAGACTTAACTTAATTAATAATTCAAAAGAATATATTAATATATCTTATTACACCATTATAAATGATGAATCCATGAATATATTGTTCAAAAGTCTTATGGATGCAGCAGATAGAGGGGTTGAGGTGAATATTCTACTAGATGGAATTTTTAATAATTTGAAATATAGCTATAGAAATTCCATTCATATGATAAAAAATCATCCTAATATTCATTTGAAATTTTATGAACCATTAAATTTTGCAAAACCATGGACATGGAACAATAGGCTGCATGATAAAACTATAATAGTTGATGATCAGTTTGCTCTTATTGGGTGAAGAAATATTGGTAATAAATATTTTTTGGAAGAATCTGAAAAACTTAAATTGGTAAGAGATAGAGATGTTTTGATATACAATGAAAAAAAGGATGCAAATAGTATAATTACAGATATGAATAAGTACTATATGCATATTTGGAATCATAAATATTCAAAACAGCCTTGGGTTATGAGTTATAAATCTAAAGAAAAAGGAATAAAGTATAGAGAGAAAATAGATGAACAATTTAATAGATTAAAAACTGATTATATACAGGAGCTTGTTTGTGATTGGAATGAGGAAACATTTCCAGTTAAAAGTATTGAGTTTGTTCATAATCCAATACAAAGATTAAATAAAGAGCCATGGGCTTTAAGAAGATTATTATCACTGGCAAGTGATGCTGAGGAAGAAATAATAGTACAAAGTCCATATATAATTCCAACTAAAAACATGAGAAAAGAAATAGATAAATATGATATAAACTTTGAAAATATAGAAATATTAACTAATTCTTATGGAACGAGTCCAAATTTCCCGGCTATATCTGGATACTATAACTATAGAAAAGAAATTGCTAAATCTGTAAATAAACTATATGAATATCAAGGTTCAGATTCTATACATGGTAAAACTTATATATTTGATGAAAAAAAATCTATAGTCGGATCTTTTAATTTAGATAGTAGAAGTAGTTATTTAAGCACAGAATCATATGTTATAATTGAAGATGAGGATTTTGCTAAAGAGCTTAAAATTGTTTTAGACAAATATAAAAATAATAGCTTACAAGTTGACGATAAACTAGATTATATACAGGAAAATAGAGTCACAGAAAGAAAACCATCTAAACTTAAATTGCTAATAATAAAAATATTATCTAAATTTTTCTATCTATTTGATTATATGCTATAGATATATGGGTATATAGTATGTAAATATACAATTGGAGGAATATAGATGAAAATAGCAGTTATTGTTGGTAGTATAAGAAAAGATTCATATAATAAGATGGTTGGAAATTATATTAAAGAAAAATATAAAGACCAAGCAGAATTTGATTTTATAGATATTAGCTCTATACCTTTTTTTAATGAGGATATTGAAAATGAAGAAATAGAATCAGTAGATAATGCTAGGAAGATAATTAAAGAATCTGATGGAATTATGATTATAACTCCTGAATATAATAGCCAGATTCCAGGTGTTTTAAAAAATGCACTAGATTGGTTTTCAAGAAAAGACTATTGTATGATGAAAAAGAAATATATTTCCATTGGGGCTTCAATAGGAATGTATGGAACAAGTAGAGCGCAAGTTGTATTAAATCAACTTCTTGATACTGGTGCTTATCAAATGGAAAGAATTCCAAATAGTAATATCACGCTTTCAAATATTACTAAGAAAGTAAACGATAATGGAGAAATTATAGATGAGAAGATAAAAAAAGATATCGACTCAGGAGTTCAGAAGTTTATTGATTGGATTAAATAAAATTTTAGCAGCATAGATTTAACTATGCTGCTTATTTCTTTTAGCATTATATTTTATTTAATAAAGAAAGTATATTGGGTAAATATATAATTAATATAGCAGATATAGAAGAAATCCAGAATATTATTTTTGATGATTTTGATGCATTCTTTTTTTCCATCAAGCTATATGAGTTATATATTAATAAACCTGTTATGATAACAAACAATGGTTTATACTTTGTCATATTTGCAAAAAATGCTGATCCTACTGACCCTAGACCTAGGGCAGCTAATAATAGGCCACTAGTTCAACACATAGCAGCAAAAAAAGCACTAAACATTGATAAGATACTTAAAATTTTCTCTTTCATAAGCTACCTCCTTAACTTATTATAACATAAGTATAAGGAATATTGACATAATAATAGTATTAACATAAACTATAATAAGAGAAAATTTAATTAAAATCATTAAAGAAGCAAAAACGATAGGAGGATTATATGGATAACAAAAAAAGAGGACCAAAAAAACCCTTATTATATTATTATATTATGGGGATTATAGTAGTTTTAATTTTGAATGCATTTTTCTTTCCTAAATTACAGGAAACTAAAATAAAAGAAATTTCATACGCAGAATTTTTAACTATGCTAGATGGTGGAAATATTCAGACAGTAGAGCTTACAGATAAAGAAATAATTATTGAGGCGAAACCTACTGATGGAAAAGAAGAGGGCGATTTATACAAAACAGGTATAATGCCAGATATAGATATTACAAATAGATTAAAAGAAGCTAATGTTAAATTTTATAGGTTAGTACCTAAAGAGAATTCAGTTTTAGTAAACTTTTTAGTATCGTGGCTGATACCAAGTTTGATAGTATTTACATTGCTACAATTAATTTTTAGATCTATGTCAAAACAAATGTCAGGTGGCAGCGATATAATGTCTCTTGGTAAAAGTGGAGCTAAGATGTATGAAGATGGTGAGAACAGAACAACGTTCCAAGATGTTGCAGGTCAGGATGAAGCAAAAGATGGTTTATCTGAAATTGTAGATTTTCTACACAATCCAAAAAAATATGCAGACATTGGTGCTACTATGCCAAAAGGTGTCTTATTAGTAGGACCACCAGGAACAGGTAAAACATTACTTGCCAAAGCAGTTGCAGGTGAAGCTAAAGTACCATTCTTTTCAATATCAGGTTCAGAGTTTGTTGAAATGTTTGTTGGTTTAGGAGCTAAAAAAGTAAGAGATTTATTTAAACAAGCTGAGGAAAATGCTCCTTGTATAATATTTATTGATGAGATAGATACAATAGGTAAAAAAAGAGGAGATGGCGGATTAGGTGGTAATGATGAAAGAGAACAAACACTTAATCAATTACTTGCTGAAATGGATGGATTCGATGGTAAAGAAGGTATTGTAATGCTTGCTGCTACAAATAGGCCAGAGTCTTTAGATAAGGCACTTTTAAGACCAGGAAGATTCGATAGGACGATACCAGTAGAATTACCAGATTTAAGAGGAAGAGAAGCTATATTAAAGGTTCATGCTAAAAAAGTTAAAACAGGTGAAGAAATAGAATTTAATGAAGTTGCAAGAGCTACTGCAGGAGCATCAGGTGCAGATCTGGCAAACATTGTAAATGAATCAGCTTTAAGAGCTGTAAGACAAAATAGAAAAGTAGTATTACAAGAGGATTTAACAGAATCGGTAGAAGTTGTTATAGCGGGTCATGAAAGAAAGAATGCTGTGATTTCACCTAAAGAAAAAAGAATTATTGCTTATCATGAAATTGGACATGCTTTAGTTGCAGCAATGCAGGATAATTCTGATCCAGTTCACAAGATTACAATAATTCCAAGAACATCTGGAGCACTAGGATACACTATGCAATTACCTGAAGATGAAAGTGTACTGATGAGCAAGGAAGAATTATTTAATAAGATAGTAACTTTAACTGGAGGTAGGCAAGCAGAAGCATTAGTGTTTGGTTCAATAACTTCAGGTGCTTCTAATGATATTGAACAGGCAACAAGACTTGCTAGAGCAATGGTTACTAGATTTGGTATGACTGAAAAATTTGGTATGATGGGACTAGAAACATTATCAAATAAATATCTTGGTGGAGATGCATCCCTTGCATGTTCAGAACAAACTTCATATGATGTTGATCAGGAAGTTAGAGAGATAATAAAAGAAGCAGAAGATAAAGCTTATAAGATTCTAGAAGGAAATAGAGATAAACTTACAGAAATTTCTAACTATCTTTTAGAAATGGAAACAATAACAGGTGAACAATTTATGAACATATTAAAAAAAGATGAAGAATAATTGGGGTGTAATAATATGTTAAAAGAATTATTTTCAAAAAAAGAAGAAAATATAATTATAAACAACCCACTTTCAGGTGAGATTATTGATTTAAAAGACGTTCCAGACGATATATTTTCTAATAAACTAATTGGTGAAGGTTTTGCTATAATTCCAGATGATAACAGGGTATATTCCCCTGTTAATGGAGTTATAAAAGCTATTCTTCCAACACTTCATAGTGTAGGGATTAGATCAAATGAAGGTTTAGAAGTATTAATACATATAGGTATTGATACTGTTAAGTTAAAAGGAGAAGGATTTTTTACTGATAAAAAAATAGGAGATAAGGTTGAGGTTAATGATCTTTTAATTGAATTTGATAATGAATTAATTTTAAAAGAGGATTTATGTCTAGTAACACCAGTTGTTATAACTAATTATGAACTTATAGAGTCTTTAAAAGTTGATTATGGATATAAAAATTCTAAAGAGGCTGTATGTGAACTAAAGTTAAAATAAAGGATGGTTACATGAAAAAATACACATGTAAATATAAAGTTAGAAATTTTGAGACTAATTTAAAAAATGAGTTATCTGAAGTATATCTTCTTAAGTATTTGAGTGAAATAGCAATTGATCATAGTGAATCAGTAAATATAAATTTTTCTAAACTATCTAATGCAAAGATGGGTTGGATGATTAACAGTTATAAGGCTCAGATAGATGAATATCCTAAATTATATGAAGAGTTTAAAATTGTGACTTGGACTTCTAAGATTTACAAATTCTATGCTAATAGGGAGTTTATTGTTTTAAATGCAAAAGATGAGATTATTGGAAAAATATCAAGTTTATGGATCTATGTTGACTTAAACAAGAGAATGCCAAGAAGAATACCAAAAGAGTATGAGGATTACTTTGGTATTATAGAGGAATTTAATTTTGAAGAATTTTCTAATCTAGAAGAGGAATTTACAGCAGATGATTATAAGGAGTTTATTGTAAGAAGAAGTGATATAGATAATAACAATCATGTAAACAATTCAAATTACTTTGAATGGATGATAGAAGTAGTTCCAGAAAAAATATATAATAACTATTGTTTAAAAATGTTTTCTATAAATTATAAAAAAGAAACAGTCTATAAGGATCAAATAAATAGTTTAATAAAAGAAAAGAATGCAAATGATGATGAAATAGTGTATAATCATATTATACGAGATAAAACTTCTGAAGAATTAAAATGTATAGGTAAAACTATTTGGGAAAAGAGGTAGATTAATGATTTATAAAAGCTCAGTATTAAAACCAGAAAAACATATAGCCTTAATCGCTCATGATAATGTGAAAAAAGATTTATTAACTTGGGTTGAGGATAATAAAGAAATTTTAAAGAAACATAAATTATATGGTACTGGAACAACAGCTTCAATTATAAATGAAAAACTTGGCTTGAAAGTACATGGATATAAATCTGGACCTCTTGGAGGAGACCAGCAAATAGGGTCTCGAATAGCAGAAGGTAAGATAGATGTAATGATATTCTTTTGGGATCCATTAGAGGCGCAACCTCATGATCCTGATGTGAAGGCATTACTTAGGATAGCTGTCTTGTATGATATACCGGTAGCAAATAATAAATCTACTGCAGATTTCCTTTTAACGTCGAAGTATATGAATGAAGAGTATGAAAGAGAAATTGTTGACTATGATAGTATAGTAAAATCAAGGGTTATAAAATTAGAAAAATAAATACTTGCATTTTTCTAATATTAATGATATATTAAGTATGCAACTTTAATTCAGTAGTTTATCAATGATTGCTTAATGTAGTAATAAATTTCTGCTAAAACTAGAAATTTTATATATTAAGGATTACAAAGAATTAAAGAAATAAAATTTCGGAGGTATTTAGAATGAAAGGTACAGTAAAATGGTTTAACGCAGAAAAAGGATTTG
>CAYPYI010000022.1:0-19790 GCA_964415085.1 uncultured Tissierellaceae bacterium | reverse complement strand
TTATTAAACTTTCAGAAATTTGCTTTCCAACTTTCATTGTTGGATTTAAGCTTGTCATAGGATCTTGGAAAACCATAGAAATTTTATTTCCTCTTATATCTTCCATCTGTTTAAAATCTTTATTTATAATATTTTCATTTTCAAAAAGTATTTCTCCACTTTTATAATATGCTGGAGGCTCTGGTAAAAGTTTCATTATAGAATTGGCTGTAACGGATTTACCACATCCAGACTCTCCAACAATTGCTAATGTTTCTTTTTTATCTACTGAAAAGCTAATATCTCTAACTGCTTCAACTTCACCAAAGAAAGTTTGAAAAGAAATTGAAAGATTATTAACTTGTAATATTTTTTCCATTTTAACACCTCACTATTGACGTAATCTAGGATCTAGAGCATCTCTTAAACCATCACCTAGAACATTAAATGCAAACATAATTAAAGATATAAAAATTGCAGGAATAATAATTTGATAACTATTTCCAACAGCAAGACCTGCAAGTCCTTCATTTGATAAAGTACCTAGGCTGGCTTTAGGGCTTTGTAGACCTAATCCCAAAAAGCCTAAAGTAGCTTCAGCAAATATAGCTCTTGGTATTGAAAGTGTTACATTAACAAGTATAGGACCTAAAGAGTTTGGAATGATATGTTTTTTTAGAATCCAACTATTATTAGCACCCATAGCATTTGAAGCTAGTACATATTCTGATTCTTTAAGTTGTAATACTTGTCCTCTGACTAAAATAGACATTGGAACCCATGATGTTATACTCATAGCTAGTATTAAAACAAAAAGGCTAGTTCCAGAACCTTCTTTAGAAAATACAACAGACAATAAAATTACAACAAGAAGATATGGTACAGCATATATTATTTCAGCAATTCTCATTAAAAATGCATCTATCCTAGGGCTAGCCATCCCTGCGATACCACCATATAAAACTCCAAGTGTAAAATCTATAAGAGTAGCTAAGATTCCTATAAGTAGAGAATATCTTGCTCCATACCATACTCTTGTAAATAAATCTCTACCTAGTTCATCAGTTCCAAACCAGTATTCAGAATTTGGTTTAACATTAATACTGTCATAGTCCTGATCAGAATAAGTATATTCATTAAAATATGGTCCAAAGATGGAAAGTAGAACCATTAATGTTATTAGGAATAGGCCTAACATAGCTAATTTATTTTCTTTTAATCTTCTCCATACATCTGGCCAGTATTTAATACTTGGTCTTTTTATCTTCTCCGTTTCTTTATCTACAAGAGATGCAGGTTTAAAGAGTTCTTTAGAATATATTTCCATTAATTTCCCTCCTCCATAAGTCTAATTCTTGGATCTATTAACATATATGCAATGTCAACAAGAAGTAGAGCAGTTACTAATATGATTGAGTAAAAAATAGTAGTCCCCATTATTAATGTATAGTCTCTATTATTTATAGATCTTACAAAAAAAGATCCAAGACCTGGGATTCCGAATATTTTCTCTATAACAAAACTACCAACTAATAAATTAGAAACTAAAGTACCTAATACAGAGATAATTGGTAGTATAGCATTTCTAACAGCATGCTTAATGATTACTTTAGATTTACTAATTCCTTTAGAAGTAGCAGTTTTAATATAGTCTTGTCCTAAAACTTCTAGCATACTAGATCTCATTAATCTTGCAGTATATGCAAGTGGCATTAAGGACATAGCAATTGCTGGAAGAATAGTATGTTTAAAACTACCCCATCCACCTATTGGAAGCCAGGCTACTTTCTTAGCAACAAATTGGATAAGTACAGTTCCCATTATAAAACTAGGTACAGAAATACCTATTATTGCAATTATCATTGATAAATAATCTGGGAACTTATTCTGATAAAGGGCTGCTAAAGCACCTAGTGCTGGCCCAATTACTAAAGCAATTAATAAAGCTTCTAAACCTAAGTATGCTGAAACAGGAAAACCTCTTTTAATCATTTCATTTACAGTCTCTACATCAGATTTCATTGAGTCACCAAAATCTAATTTAACTAAATTTTTAAGATATATAAAATATTGCTCACTTTTAGGTTTGTCTAGACCATATTTTTTTTGTAAGTTTTGATACACAGCATCTGGCATTTTACCTTCTTTATTAAAAGGGTTACCAGGAACTGCATGCATTAGAAAAAATGTTACAGTAGTTATAGCCCAAATAGTAAGAATAGCCATTACAATTCTTTTACAAATATATTTTGTCATTATAATACTCCCTTCTAAAAAAAAATTTAAAGGACGGTATAACCGTCCATTTGGTATTATTCAAATTCAGCATAAGTTAATTTAGGATAGTTAACTAATGGTTTATATACACCTTTTAAATAAGGTTTTTGAGCATATGGTTGAGTATAGAAATAAACAGGAATTACAGGCATATCATCTAATAATATTTTCTCTGCTTTTTTCATTGCATCAAATCTTTCTTTAGCATCAGATGAAGATTTAGCTATTCTAACTAACTCATCATATTCTGGGTTGTTATATTTAGCATCATTAAAGCTAGAAGTACTTTCCCAAAGTTCTATAAATGTAATAGCATCCATATAGTCACCTAACCAACCAGCTCTAGAAATATCAAAATCACCAGCTTTTTCTCTATCCAGTTTAACTTGGAAGTCAACATTTTCTATTTGTATATTAATACCTAATGCTTTTTTCCACATCTCTTGAGCTGCTTGAGCTATTTTTTTGTGAGATTCAGCAGTATTATATAAAATAACTACATCTGAGAAATCTTTTTCAGTTAAACCTTCTTCTTCAAGACCTTTTTTAAATAATTCTTGACCTTTTTCTAAGTCATACTCTATTAATGTTCCAACATCATCTCTAAATTCTTTTCCAGTATCATCTATTAGACCAAAAGGAACAACTCCTTCAGCAGCAATTTGACCACCTTGTGCTATCTTATCAACAATTGTTTCTCTATCAAGTGTCATTGATAGTCCTTTTCTAATATTAACATTTTTGAAAATCTCATTATTAAGATTAAAGTTATAATAATATGTTCCAACTTGAGAACTTATAACTAGCTCTGGATGTTCAGATTGTTTCATTTGGGATACTACAGCTTGTGGTAGTGGTGTTAAGAAATCATAATCTCCACCTTCGTATTTTTGCCAAGCAGTATTTTCGTCTTCAATCATATCAAAATCAATTCCCTCAAGTTTTACACTTGAAGCATCATAATATTCATTGTTTTTTCTAAGAGAAATATTAGCATCATGATTCCAAACTTCTAGAGTGAATGGACCATTGGAAACATGAGTATCAGCACGTTTAGCCCAATTTGGATTTTCTTCTACTACATTTTTATTTACTGGGTATAAAGTGAAAAATGCTGTAAGTTCTAGAAAATATGCAGTAGGTGCTTCTAGTTCAACTTCTAAAGTATATTCATCTAATGCCTTTACTCCAACTTCATCTTCACTTACCTCACCTAAGTTATATTTTTCTCCATTCTTTAGATAATATAATTGATATGCATAATCTGCAGCAAGTTCAGGATTAAGTGCTCTTTTCCAAGAGTATTCAAAATCTTCTGCAGTTACAGGATCACCATTGGACCACTTAGCATCTTTTCTAATTTTAAAAGTATACTTAAGTCCATCATCAGTCATTTCATAATCCTCAGCCATACCAGGAACAATTTTCAAATCTTCATCAACCTTCATAAGTCCTTCAAAAGTATGATCAAGTATCCATGACTCATGAGTACCTTGAGCAAGAACAGGGTCTAAAGAACCAGGCTCACTACTATTATTTGTCCTTAAGATATTATCAGTAGGCTTATTAATAACTGTTTGTAAATCTGAGTTATTAGATTTTTCATCACCCTCATTTTCCTTAACATTTTCTTTGTTTTCATTTTTACTACCTTCACCTTGTGGTACACATGATGTTAGTAAAACTGAAAAAACTAAAATAAGTATTAATATTGAATAAATCTTCTTATTTCTTTTCACATCAAATCCTCCTTATAATTATTATTGGTATTGATTGTAAAATATTAACATACTTAATCACTTTAGTCAACTACTACTATACATTAATAAAGTATTGTTATAAAATAATAACGATACCAATTAACAAAACAAGCCATTTAAAATTTTTAAAAATAATTTAAATATATTTACTTATTTAATAAAAAATATATGAAGATGACTAAATATCAATATAAATATCAATATAAATAACAAAGATTTATCTAAATTTATAGTTAATATATTAATAATTTTGGAGTATATTATGCTTTGAAAATAATAAAAAAATGGTATATTTTTATTAAGATTTAGTCTTAGATTTATATAAACTTATGATAATAAAAAGTAATGGAAAGTAAATAATATGAATATGGGTATAAAATATCATAGATAAGAAAAGGAGGAAGATATGAATATTTTAAATATATTAAAATCAAGCTTTAACAGAGTAAAAGATAATAAATATGAATATATTATTTCTAATATATTTTTTCAAATATTAAGAATTATTTTATTTATACCTATATATTCAATTTTATTTTCATTTATACTTAAAAGATCTAATGTTACATCTATAACTGATAAGACAATTATTAATTTACTAAAGACACCATCAGCCTTAATATTTACAATAATATTATTAACTCTTATGGCTTTTTTGGTTTTTTATGAATTAGCGTATTATTTTTTACTTGCTGATAATCAAAGAAATAATTATAAATATAACTTAAAGGATATTTTCAGGAAAATTAATAAAAAAGCAAAATACTTTATAAGTTTTTATTTTGTAATATTTATATTGTATTTTTTAATATTGCTTCCCATTGCTAAAATTGGACTTAATGTAAATCAAATTTCAAATATAAAAATTCCAAATTTTATAACTGATGAATTATTAATTAGCAGATCAGGGAGCATATTATACTATAGTTTAGTAGCTATAATAATGTATGTAACTCTTAGATTAATATATACAGTCTACTTTTTTGTAACAAAAGAAATAAATATAAAGCAAGCAATGAAAAAAAGTATAGACTACTCCAAAGGTAAAACAATAAAAAATATAATATTAATGCTTTTAGTTTTTCTTATAATAGGAATTATAACCTCTATATTAACTTTTATAAGCTTTATACCTTTCTATCTAACAGAGAGGTTATTTTCAAAATTATCACTTTTTTCAGCAGCTCTAACTGTAACACTTATGCAGTTAGTAATGATTATTATGACTGGAATATCACAAGTATTTATTGTTAATGTGGTCTTAGAAACTGTAAATACAGAAACTAAAGAGGTTATTAAAAAAGATAAATTGACATTTAATCATCTTAAAAACTGGATAAATGAAAAACTATATAGGAAGATAATTACAATAGTTTTAATACTAGTAATATACATATCAAATGTAGTTTTAGTAAGTCACTCTTTATACAAACCAGATACAGCGATAATAGCTCATAGAGGTTTTATGAAATATGGGGTAGAAAATTCAATTACGGCTTTAAAATCTGCGGCAGATTATGGTGCAGAAATGGTTGAATTAGATATTCAGGAAACTAAGGATAATAAATTTGTAGTTATTCATGATTATAATTTGAAGAGGTTGGCTAGTATAGATAAAAATGTATATGATATGACCTTAGATGAATTGGAAAAAGTTAAGATAAAACAAAATGGCTTTACTGATACAATTCCATCGTTAGAAGAATTTATAGATATATCTAAACAAGAAGATATTAAGCTATTAATAGAAGTAAAACCTCATGGAAAAGAAAGCCCTGATATGGAAAAAAATCTAGTTGAACTACTAAAGAGAAAAGGTATAGCTAATAAATGTATAGTACAATCCTTAGACATAAATGTATTAGATAATATAAAAGAAATTGATAAAGATATATATACTTGTTTTATAATACCAGTTATGTTTGGTAAAATTCCAAATACGGAACATAATTTTCTATGTTTAGAAGATTTTTCGGTTACAAAAGGTGTAATAGATAAGGTTTATGAAGATTATGATGGATTATTTGTTTGGACAATAAATAAAGAATCATTAATGAAAAAATATTTTAACTTGAAAGTAGATGGGATAATAACAAATAATTTAGATACAGCAATTAATATTAGAGAGAATAATTATGAAAATTCATTTTTAAATAAAATCGAAAATATATTGTTAAGATAAAAGGAGAGATAAGATTGAAAATAATAATGATAATTATACTAAATGTTTTTGCTTATATGACTTTAAAATTAAGAGCTAAAATATTTGGTGAAGAAGTTTTTAGACCTATGATTAAAAACTTTAAATTATCTATACTACCAGCTTTTGTTTTGATTATAACTTTAATATTATTTATTATATCCAACTATATGTTTAGTTATACTGATATAGTGTTTTTTAAATATTTAGGTATTGTTATATCTATAGTTGGTTTAATTATATGGATATTATTACTTCCAAATTCAACATATCTACTTACAGAACTTAATTTAACTCATAGAAATATGGATAAAACTCAAGTTCCTATTTGGTATGATATAGTGTCTGTTACATCTCTTGCTCTTTCAGGTATTATGAATACAATTATAAATATAAATATAATACAATATATTTATTTAATAATAGTAGATCCTAGTGGAATCAGAAAGATAGATAAGTTTATATTTATAATAAGTGCAGTAATTATAAATATATTGATGTCTATAGGAATATATTTAGGAAGAAATTTAAGATTTTATTCATGGGATATTTTAAAGCCTAGTAAGTTTTTATATATGCTTAAAGAATATTTTATAGATAAAAATACTAGAAAAGATTTCTATTTATTTATAAGCTTTCATACTATATTTCTAACAATAATATTCTTTCTTTTTAATACAAATAGCGTATTTCTAACCTATTGATAAAATAGGTTATTTTTTTAGCAAAATGATAGTTGAATAATAAACTATATAGCATTATAATTAAAACTAGTTCATAAATAAACTAAATAGGGAGGGAATCATGAAATTTTATAGTGAAGAATCTAATATATTTTATATTTATTTTCAAATAATAAAATCATATAAAAAGTATATGCTTAGTTCAGTGTCAGATTATAATTTAACACCAGCAGAAATTGATGTACTTACATTTATTGTAAATAATAAAGATAAAAAAATAACTGCTAAAGATATATCTATGCATAGAGGAGTTACAAAGGGATTAATTTCAAAAGCTGTAAATCTTCTTGTTGATAAGAATTTAATAGCTACTAAAGTAAATGAAGATGATGCAAGGTCATTTTACTTAAGTCTTAAAGATTACGACAATGAGATTGTAAAGGTAATTGAAAAAGCTAATAATAAATTTATAGAATTATTACTCTTAGATATAAGTAATGATGAAATTGAATCTTTCTTAAAAATAAATAGAAAAATGTTAGATAATATAAAAGAGTTAGAATAGGGGATATTAATGGAAAAGAATAAATTAGCAACAGAAGATGTAAAAAAACTATTATTTAAATTAGCAATACCAGCCATTATAGGACAATTAATCAGTTTAATGTATAATATGGTAGATAGAATGTATATTGGTCATATACCTGATATAGGTGGAGATGCACTAACAGGAGTGGGAATAACAGCCTCTTTATTAATAATTATATCTGCTTTTGCTGTTTTAATAGGTATGGGCGGAGCTCCAAGAGCTTCAATTAAAATGGGAGAGGATAATTATGAGGAAGCAGAAAAGATACTGGGGAATTGCTTTACATCACTTATATTTATATCCATAATATTAACCAGTGTATTTTTAGTATTTAATGAAAAGCTATTAATTACATTTGGGGCAAGTGATAATACATTAAAATATGCATTAGAATATATGAATATTTACACAATAGGAACAATCTTTGTTCAACTAGCAATTGGTCTAAATCCATTTATAAGTTCTCAAGGTTTTGCAAAAATGAGTATGCTAACCATATCAATAGGAGCAGTTATAAATATAGTTTTAGATCCTATTTTTATTTATACTTTTGATATGGGAGTAAAAGGTGCAGCACTTGCAACAGTTATCTCACAAGCTGTATCGGCTATATGGGTTATTTATTTTTTAAGAAGTGAGAAAAGTAATATAAAATTAAAAAAAGAATATTTAAAAGTTGATTTAAATATATTAAAACCTGTAATACTTCTTGGCTTATCACCTTTTGTTATGCAGATAACAGAAAGTATAATCATAGTAGCTTTTAATAGAAGCTTACAGAAATATGGAGGAGACCCTGCTGTAGGGGCAATGACAATATTATCTGCAGCTATGCAGTTTACTTTTTTACCCTTATCCGGAATAACTCAAGGGGCACAACCTATTATGAGTTATAACTATGGTGCAAAGAATAAAGAAAGAATGACGGAAACTTTCAAATATCTTAGTATCTCAACAGTGACTTATAGTACAATATTTTGGGCATTAATTATGATTTTCCCTGGAAAATTTGCAAGCATATTCACTAAAGATGCTGCAATAATAAATATAGCTACTAGTGGTTTGAGAGTATATATGTTTGGAGCCTTTATGTTGGGTCTTCAAATTGCTTGTCAGCAGACATTTATAGCAATAGGTAATGCTAAAACATCACTATTTTTAGCACTTTTAAGAAAAGTATTTTTATTACTGCCATTAGTAATAATACTACCTAAAGTTTTAAAAAATCAAGTATTTGCTGTATTTTTAGCAGAACCAATAGCTGATATAATAGCTGCGACAACTACTAGTATATTATTTTTTAAATCCTTTAAAAAAGTTATTAATTCAATGGACCCATTAGAGGTATAAAATGAATAAGTAATATAATTTATGTCTAATAAAGGAGACAGCTATGTGTGAAAATGATTATATCCTATCAAAAACTATAATTACAAAAGTAAAAAAAAATAAATATTGGTTTGATTATGATTACAATATGAATCTTTATAGAGGATGTAATCATAACTGTATATACTGCGATAGTAGAAGTGAAATATATAATATAGACAATTTTAGTAAAGTAAAATATAAAAAGAATGCAGTTGAAATATTAAATAAAGAATTAAAAACTAAAAGAGAAAAAGGTGTAATAGCAACTGGAGCTATGAGTGATCCTTACAATAAACTAGAAGAGACAATAAATCTTACTAGAGATGCTTTGAAAGTTATAAAATCAAATGGGTTTGGGGTATTTATTATGACTAAAAGTGATTTGATTATGAGAGATATTGATATATTAAAGGAAATAAAAGAGCACACTCCAGTAGTTGTTGCAATGACAATTACAAGTTTTGATGATGATATAGCAAAGATAATAGAACCTTTTGCACCAAGTACAAGTAGAAGATTTAAAGCATTGGAAAGATTGAAATCAGAAGGTATATATGCAGGAATAATGTTGATGCCCATATTACCTTTTATAAATGATAGTGAAGAAAATATTAGTAAAATTATAAATAAAAGTAAAGAAATTAATTTAGATTTTATCTATCCTTTATTTGGCGTAACTTTAAGAGATAATCAGAGAGAGTATTACTTTGATAAGTTAGATAGAAATTTTCCAAATTTAAAACATAAATATATTAAAACATATGGAAATAATTATTATTGTGAAGTAAAAAATAAGAAGAACTTAGAAGAGATATTTGGAAAATTAAACAAGAATAATGAAATAATTACTGATATTGAAAAAATTAATATAGATTATAGAAGTAGATATAAGATGGAACAGTTAAGTTTATTTAATTTTAATAAGGAGGTATAAAATGAGTAAATATTTAGAAAGAGCAAAAGGTATTCAAAAAGAAATTATAGAAATAAGAAGACACTTACATGAGAACCCTGAGGTAGGAATGAATCTTCCAAATACAAAAGCATATGTATTAGAAGAATTAAATAAAATGGGAATAGATGCTGATGTTATAGGTACTAGCGGTATAACTGCGACTATAGGAAATCCAGATAAGGGTCCTGTAATCTTATTAAGAGGAGATATGGATGCTTTACCTATGAAAGAAAATAGTGGACTAGAATTTGCATCTAAAAATAAAAATGCGCATACTTGTGGACACGATATGCACACTGCTATGTTACTTGGGGCTGCAAAATTATTAAAAGAAGATGAAGATAAATTAAATGGTGCAGTAAAACTAATGTTTCAACCCGGTGAAGAAATTTTAGAAGGAGCCATAGCAATGATAAATGATGGGATATTAGAAAATCCTAAGGTAGATGCAGCTATTGCCATTCATATGATACCAATGGCACCAACTGGAACAATAATATATAACACAGGAACAATAAGTGCCTCCAGTGATATATTTAATATTAAAATAACTGGTAAAGGTGGCCATGGAGCTTATCCAAATGAAACAATAGATCCTATAAATGTAGGTGTACATTTACATTTAGCTCTACAGTCACTAATTGCTAGAGAGGCAGATCCTTCAGAAAGAGTAGTATTAACTATAGGAATGTTTAACTCTGGGGATGCGGAAAATATTATACCACAAGAAGCAATACTTGGTGGTACACTAAGAACATTTAGTCAAGAAACTAGAGAATACATGGTGGATAGAATTAAAAGTTCTAGTAAGACTGTAGCAGAAACTTTTAATGCTAAAGCAGAATATATATTAAAAGGATCAACTAGCTCAATGATAGCAGATGAAAATATAGCAAAGATACTAGTAAATGCTTATGATAAATCATTAGCAGGTAAAGTTGTAAAAATGGATGGGGTTATGGGAGGATCAGAAGACTTTTCTGAAGTTTCAGTAAGGGTTCCTTCCATGCTACTAGGACTTGGTGGTGGAAGCATTGAAGAAGGTTATAAGTATGCAGGGCATCATCCAAAAGTACGATATAATGAAGAAAGTATACCTTATGGTATAACTGCATATGTTTCTGGGGCAGTAGAATTAATGAATAATTTATATAAATAAAAATAAACCTCTAAATCTTTTAAGATTAGAGGTTGTTTTATTATAATAAACCTTTTTCACGACTTAATATTACTGATTTTTGAAGGTCTTTTCTGATTTCTATTAGTGATAGGTGAAGATGTTTGATTATACTCTCATCAATGTAAATAATATTTCCATCACTTGTAATTAAATTAGTTCCATCAATATTATTAAAAGTTTCATCATATCTAGTAAAGTTAAAAGTTAATCTTTCTGTATTATTATGTTTTATATATAAATCTCTGAAGCTTTGAACTTCTTCCATATGAACATCCCTTGTCAAATTTTCAAGGAAATTGAAAATTGGATTTTCAGATTCAAAGTTTTCAGTAAAATATAATAAATCATCCATATTAAAGTCGTCTTCACATTTTAAAGTATCCAAATATATATATTTAATAAGCTTATTGCTAGATTTAAAACATTTAATTAATTCTTTAGCTTCATCTAGAGGATTTGAAATGTCATCACCTTTTATTTTTAAATATTTTGCAATATTTTTAAGTATTTCCTTATTAATAAAATTTACACTTGTATCATTAGGATTGTCATATTTTATAGGATCGTTATATTTAGGATTTCTTATTTCATACATATGTATCTCCCCTTAACCTTTAGTAAAGTAAGTTAGCTGTTTAATTAATTATATATCTTTAATGATAGAAATTAAAGATATATTTGACACATTAAAATATAAGATGTAAATTTAATCTAATAAGAAATACTTTATCATAAAGAAAATATAGTTTTTAAACTAAAGATTATTATATGAGCTTCCTGTGATACGATAAAAATATATATTAGAAAAAATAAATAATATGCCAGAGTTACCTGGAGTATACTTTATGAAGGATAAAAATAAAAATATTATATATATAGGAAAGAGTATATCACTAAAAAAAAGAGTTAAATCATATTTTTATAATCAAAAAAAGAGCAAGAAGATAGAAAAAATGGTATTTTTGATATGTGATATAGATTATATTGTTACTCAAACTAATCTTGAGGCAAAACTTGAAGAGTGTAGATTAATAAAAAAGTATAAACCTATCTTTAATGTTCAGTATAAAAATGATTATAGGTACTATTTTCTAAACATTGATATTAGTAACAAAGAAATATTATCAATATCAAAAGAACAAAAGGGCAAGTCATTAGCTTTATTTAGAAATAAAAATACAGCATTAGAATTTATAAATTTATTTGAGCATCTATATCCTATATTAAAATATGAAGATATTTATGAATTTGAATATAATATATTATCAAAAAAATTAAATACAGAAGAGTTAAAAATTACTACCTTAAATGTAAAAGAAATATTATTAAATAAAGATAATTTAGATAAATTCATTGAAAGATTAATCATAAAAAGAGATAAGGCATCTTCAAAACTGAAATTTGAAATTGCAGGATTTTACAATGAGTTACTAAAAAAAATGAATATTATTAAAAGATTTAATTTAATAGAAAGTGTATTTAATCAAAGACATATTGTGTTAAGAATGGACATTGGTTTTAAATATATGTACTTTAGAATATATAATGGAAAGATAATTAATAAAAGCAGTAACCTTAATCAAATATCAAACAATATAAATATAAATATAAATGAGGAAAAATTTATTATTGATAGAAATAATTATGACTATTTAAAAATATTATTATACGAAATGCAGAATAAGGATAATTTAGTACTTTATTTATAATTTTAAAGTCATATTTTGGGTATAAATAATATATGACGAAAGTAAAGGAGAATGATTATGGCATTAGGATATCTTGGCATTTTATTATTTGCTTTAATATTAATAAGTATTATTTTACAAGTGGCTTTATACAAGATAAAAGATTATAGAAGTAATACAATATATATATTTAATGCAGTATTTGCATTTATTCTTTCTTATTTAAATTTTACATCTCAGCCTACTAATTTTACAGGTTTAAGAATGTTATCATTAATATGGGCAGGATTTGCAGTTGCAGGATTAGTTGCTAAACTTAAAGATATAAAATCTTATAAAGCTGCTAGATATTTTTTATCTATAGCAGTTATAGGAGGAATGATTCAATTATTAATATAAATAATAAAAATACTTTCAATAATTTATTGAGAGTATTTTTTATAAGTTATAAATAACTTTATTGGGTATGGTTATATAATGAATAAGTATAAATTACTAAAGGTGGTGAAGTAACCTAGTATATAAAATAAGAGAAATTTATAATAATTAAAGTTAATTTTAAAACAATAACTATACAATTATTGTCATTTAAAAGCTAGGTTAAAAATATGAAAAACTTAATATCTATAGCCAAAAAACAAAGTAAAGGCAAGAATATTTTAAGTGAAATATTAATTGCGATAATAGTTTTTGCTTTTGCATCAATAATATCTTCTCTAGTATTCATTCCAATATATAAAATTATAAATACAATAAGTCCCACTATACAAGGCGATAAATTAATACTAATATCTAGTTTATATGCAACTACTGGTATGAGTTTAGCTGTTATAATGTTTTGTCTTTTAATAGAGAAAAGAAATTTAGAAAGTATGGGATTTATAAAAAAAGATATAGCTAAAAATTATACTAAGGGACTAGCTTATGGACTAATATTATTTACTATAGCTTTTTTTATATCTGTAATTTTAGGAGGAACTAAAGTAATTGGTATAAATAATCAAATAAATTTCAAATTACTCATAGTAATATTTCTAGGATTTGTGTTACAAGGAATGAGTGAAGAAATTTTTTGTAGAGGTTATCTTATGATTAGTATTTCAAGGGAAAACTCAGTAACTAGTGCAGTTATATTGAATTCTTTGTTCTTTTCATTATTACATATATTTAATGATGGGATTAATCTAATTTCTTTAATTAACATATTTTTAGTAGGAATAATGTTTTCTTTATTTATGCTAAAATATAACAACATATACATAGTTGGAGCAATACACTCAATGTGGAATTTTGCACAAGGAAACATATTTGGAGGAAAGGTTAGTGGAATTGATCTTAAAGAGACAATAATACTTACTAGTCAAAATCCTGGAAAAGAATTATTAAGTGGAGGTATATTTGGTATAGAAGGTAGTATAGCTACAACTATTGTACTAATAAGTACGATTTTTATTATTTTAAGGATTAACAATAAAGAAAAAAATATATAAAAGTATAAATTAGATATATGCATACACAAAATTAGAAAAAACATATACAGTTAAAAATGATATAACATATATACTACAAATTAAACCATAATATAAGTCAAAACAATCATATAAGTTAATTGAATACTATTATATAGTAAGAAATATAAATAAAATAACAAAAAGAGAAAGAATATTTAAAATTAAGATTTTAAATATTATGCAAACAATGACTTATGGAAAGAGAAAAGTGGTGATAGAATGTTAGATGAAAAAGCATATTATAATCATACGATTGTAATAGATAGACCGTTTGTTAGATATAGAATATTTTTATCTAGATTTAAAAATAAAGAGATAGTTGTAGATAAAAATATACAAATAGTATGTGTTGTAAAAGGATCAATTAATTTAAAGTTTAATAAAAAAGTTATAAGCCTAAAAAAAGATGATCTTTATATTATAAATTCTAATAAATGTTATGAGTTTATAGAAACTGAAGAAGAAAATACATTAATGGTTTTACAAGTTAAGAAAAGCTATTTAACAGAATATTTAGATTTAGATGAAAATGTCAATTTCACAAGCGATATTACTAGTGATGATAAAAATAAAATTATAAGATTACTAGGTGAGTTATATCTTATGGGATTTAACTATCAATGGGATAGTGCTGATACAGATATAAAAGTAAATGAGATTTTGAACTTATTAAAAAAGAAAAATGCTGTGGAAAATAAAGATAATAATAACAGAAGTGTTGAAAATATTGTTTATGATATAGCTAGATATATAGCGAATTCTTATTTGGAAATATCAAACAATGATATAAAACTCTCAGATATAACTGATGATTTTAACATAAATTATTACTACCTATCTAGATATTTTAAACGGGTTATAGGCTTAAGTTTTACAGATTATTTACTAAGATTTAAAATTAACCATGCAGCGGACCTTTTAGTAAATACAGATAAAAAGATACTTGATATTTCAATTGAGTCAGGTTTTTCTAATGTTAAATCTTTTAATTTAGGTTTTAGAAAATATTTTAATACTACACCATCTAAATTTAGAAATAAATTTAA
Source organism: uncultured Tissierellaceae bacterium (assembly GCA_964415085.1). Classification (GTDB taxonomy): domain Bacteria; phylum Bacillota; class Clostridia; order Tissierellales; family Tissierellaceae; genus CAYPYI01. The sequence continues at coordinate 4,551 of CAYPYI010000022.1, read as the reverse complement.
AAATATAAATAAGAAAATATTAGAAAGTAATATTTATAGGGAAGAAGAAACACAAAAATTCTTAGAAAAAGCTACAAGTGATAAGATAAAATATTTTAGAGAAGATATTAATGAACAGTTTAATATTGATTTTAAGTCAACATCACTATTAGATAGAAAAAATAAAAATAGTATAATTGATTTAAATAATGTTATAAATATTGATTCGGGCTTTGCTAATATTGATGTAGCTTTAAAAAATTTCTATACGGATAATATAATAATCCATATTTATTTAGATAGAGAAAATGTTTATTTAGTAGATAAGAATAGAGAACTGATTGAGCTTAATAAATTTGAGTATAATTACCTAATTAATATATTAAAGGAAAATAAATATAACGTAATGCTTGTATTAAACTGTGAAGTACCAAATAGTTCTAAAAAGTTAAATAGTGAATTTGATAAAAAATTTATATCTAATCTAGAATTTAATTTAAATCTAATTTCAAGTATTATTGGATATAAAAATTTAAAAAAATATATTTTTGGAGTTAACATTTATAATATTAAAGAGTTAGTTCAAAATGGTAATATAGATTTAGTTAGAGAGCAAATTGAACTATTTAATAAGATATTTGAAGATAAATTTGGGAAAGATAATTATAAGTGGTGCTTATATTTAAATGATATAAATAATTTTGAAGATACACAATACATCAAAGTAATAGCAGATAATATTAAAAAAGCAGATGAATATATTGTAGAATATAACTATGATCATATTAGTGTAGATTATGCTAAAGCTTCTGATTATTTTATAAATATAACAAATGAAATAAATAATATATTGTCTTTAGGAATAAAGCAAGAACTAGTAGTTGGATTTAATTATGATATAACAAATGTTCATTTAAAAGAGGAGTATAGAATTAATTATGCAAGGCTATTTACTTTATATTTATATTTGAAATTTGTAAGAAATGGCTATAGAGTTGCTTTTACTCAGTATGAACTAAGTAGAGAAGATTCATTAGTAAAATATGAAAAATATTCTCATAATGAATTAGGAATTAGAAATAATGATTATTATATAATGAGCTTTGTAAATGCATTAGGTACAGAATTACTAGAAATAGAAAATGGAATGTTTGTTACTAGGGATGATAAAGATTTAATAATATTACTTTATGATAACTATAAAGACTATTATAAATATACTAATGAAAACCTGTCAATTGACTATGATAAAGAAGTTAACTATAAAATTGATATTTCAAATTTAAATGGTATTTATAAGATAATTGAATATAATATAGATTGTTATGATAGATCCTTGAATTTAAATTCAGAATATATTATAAGTATTTCTGATGAAGAAAAATTATATCTAGGTGGAAAAACTATGCCAACTTTGGATATAAAATTTGAAGAAATAAAAAATAAATATACTTATGAAATATCAAGAAGAATTTTAGATATAAAATTAATAAAATTTCAAAAAATATAAATATATTGTGACTTGTAAATAATATTGGTACAATTTAGTAAGTACTTATTATTTAAAGGGGGATTATATGAAATTATTTTTTATATCAGATATACATGGATCAGTTGATTATTTAAAAGAAGCGTTGGAATGTTATAAGAAGGAAGAAGCAGATTATATTATAATTTTAGGAGATATCTTATATCACGGAGCGAGAAATCCATTACCAAAAGGATATAATCCAAAGGGAGTTATCGAGTTATTAAATAATTTATCTAAAAATATAATAGCTGTTAGAGGAAATTGTGATAGTGAAGTAGACCAAATGGTTTTAAATTTCCCTTTGAGTTCTGCCTATTCAAATTTACTTTGTAATAATAAAAGAGTATTTTTAACTCATGGGCATATATATAATAAAGATGAAATGGTAGAGCTGGATAAGGATTCAATTTTTGCATATGGACATACACATATACCAGAGCTTATAGAAATTGAAGGAATTATTTATTTTAACCCGGGAAGTATAACTTTACCAAAAGAAAATAATCCTAGAACTTATGGGGTTATGGACGAAGGTGAGATAGAAATAAAAACTTTGGATGGGGAAGTATTTAAAAAATTATATTTATAATCTCCAGATTTGGAGGAGAGTTGCATTGTTAAAGAGAGTAAGTTTAACTATTATATTAGTATTACTACTAAGCAGTTGCAGTGTTAGTGATAATAGTAGTGCTAATACAGATAATAAAAATATAATAAAAGATAAAGAAAATATTACTAAAGAACTAGAAAGTGAAGAACTAGAAGAAAGTTTAACTTTAGGTGAAGAAAATAATGAGGAAATAGAAATAATAGAAAACTCTACTAAAGAAATAACTCAAGAAGATGCAGAGAAGATATTTTATAGTAGATACGAAGGATTTAATATTGATGTATTGAAAAGACAGGGACAAGTTTACTATATTCAGGGTAAGAATATTGATGGCAATAAAATACAAAAAGTAAAAATTAATATTAAAAATGGTGATATTATTTTTGAAAAACTTATCAATAAAAGTGGATATTAAAATAAATATTAAGGTGATATATAGCGTATATATCACTTTTTTTACTTTTATATAGAGGTGTTTAGGACAATAAGTAACATTAATAAAAATATGTGAAAGTTATTTGACTAAATATTAACTATTTTATATACTTTATGTGAATATAAAAACATATGTGGTTATGATTAAAATTAGGAGGAAAATATGTATACGATTTTTATTGAGCATTTAGAAAAAAGCACAACAAATAATCCAATAGCATATAGATATAGGGACTTTAGTTTTTGGGAGAAAATAATTAAATGGAGTATTAGTAGAGCGTCATTTTATGAAGTAAGGCTATGGGAAGATGATTTAAAAGAAATAAATAGCATTGAGATGCTTGGAGATTTACAGATAAATACTGAAACTGAGGAGATAGTTTTTGCAGGAAAAGTAAATGAAAATATTGAGTATAAATTACTTAGTAGATACTTAACAGAAGATAACCACATTAAATATTTTACAGTAGAATTTAAAAATGAAAGTGACTATATATTTTCAAATTTAAGTCATTATGGTGATGAGATAATACTTGATGTTAAAGATATAGAAGAAGCAAGAATGGTAAAAAAAAGCTTAGAAAATGAATATTTAAAAGTAGAAATATTAAAATCAAGAATAAATACTGATGGATACATAGAATATGAAGAACTATAATATTATAGTTCTTTTTTTATTCCTAAAATCAAACTTAAATTTTATATATTAATAAAATAGTATCAAATAATTTATAGATATAACAAAAAAGTAAACCAAACGAATAGAAAAAACAAATAAAACTACTTGCTTTTTAAAAAAGTAAAAAACTCAGTAGTTTTATTAAAATTTAGTAAATTTATTGTAAAGATTTAGTAAATAAAATATATTTTTTTAATTACTTAAATGTTTAAATATACACCCTTTGTCACAACTCATCTAAAGTCACTAGAAAGTAACTGTTTTAATATGGTAAAAATTAATGTATAATCAAATTGCTATTTTGACTTATATAAAATATAGAAGTATTCGTAGAACTTAGGAGTGATTAGATGAATAAAAATATAGAAAAACATAATGTAACTACAGAAAATGGAATTGTACTTGCAAATAAGAATACAAGATATAGGACTTTTCTTTACAGAGAAAACCACTTAGATTATGCAGCACATAGATGTATTGAAATAATTTATGTTGTAAAAGGTGTTGTAAATGTAAAAATAAAAGATACAGAGAAGGTAATGACACAAGGTGATATATTTCTTGTAGGATCTAATATAGCACATAGCATTGAAAAAGTAGAAGATAATATATTATTAATAAGTCAAATAGATATAGATTATTTAAATGCTAATTCAGGTATTAAATATGATATGTTATTTGATAATGAAAATATTAGCGAATCAGATAGAAAAGAGATTATATATAGACTAGGCTTATTATATTTAGAATCTATGAATGAGAAGACTTCTTTAAACCAGCAATATGAGATACTTGATGAGCTAATAGAAGTTATTCAAGATAAAATTAAAATATATAAAAGAGAGGTTAAAGATGAAACAGAGAAAACATTAGAAGATATAGTTGATGAAATAGTTGAAAGAGTTTCAGTTGAAGACTATTTGGAAATATCTTTAGAATCTCTTGCAAATGATTATAATGTAAGTCCGTCTTATTTATCTAGAATGTTTAAAAAGATAACAGGAAGTAATATAACAGAATATTTTAGAAGTAAAAGAGTAAATAATGCGGTGCACTATTTAATTAATACTGATTTAAATGTAACTGAAATTTCTAAAAAAAGTGGATTTATAGATATTAAAGCTATGAACAGAGATTTAAACAAAGAATTAGGAATGTCTGCTACAAAATTTAGAAACAGCTATGTAAGTATAATAGAAACCGAATCAAAAAGAATGCTTCAGAATGATTCATATTTGGAGGCATTTATTTTTTATATTATTAATGTTAAATTGTATAATTAAGTGCGACACCTAAAAAAAATAAAAACTCATAACA
>CAYPYI010000021.1:19145-20716 GCA_964415085.1 uncultured Tissierellaceae bacterium | reverse complement strand
GATTTCTAAACCTTTCTCTTTTAGCATTTCTTCATTTACTAAAAATCCTACTACTGTTAATCCTTTTGATATCCAGTAATTATCTTCATCTACAAAACGAGCATCTATTTTATCACTTTCTGCTGGTTTATATGCTGATAATAGTTCTGAGTCTTTCGCTGCCATAAAAGCATCTATTCCTCCACCAAACCATAAGTCAGCCATTGGTTCTCCACCTTCAGCTTCTATTCTAGCGATTACCTCTCCACTACTCATTGATAAAAATTCAACTTTAGCATTTACTTCTTCTCCAAATGCATCAAATAATTCTTGATATTTTTCTGAAGTAGTTACTACATTCATAGTTTTCCCTTCAAAATCTAATCCTTCTACTTCTACTACTACGTCCTTATTATCATCTTTTACTTCTTCTTTGTTTGAACATCCTGTGTATAATACCATTGTAAGTATTAATAACACAACTAATAAACTTTTTCTTTTCATATCTCTTCCCCTTTTACTTTTTTTAAGAAATGCATAAAATGTATGCGTTTTCTCTTCCTTTTCAATTTTAACATAATTTTTATACAATTCAATTAATATTAGACAATTTTTAACTTTTAAAAATGAATTTTTATAAAAAAAATGATAGTTTTATCTAATTTGGGTATATTATACATAAGGAAAAAAACATTGGAAATTAATTGTATAATCCAAAGCCAGTCAATTCTCAACTTAAACTTTTAAGGAGGTATATTGTGGGCATTATTTCATGGATTATTTTAGGAGCACTAGCAGGATGGATTGCTAGTAAGGTAATGAATACAGATGCTTCTATGGGAGCATTCGCAAATATTGGTGTAGGTATTTTAGGTTCTGTTATTGGTGGATTTATTATGAACACTTTCAACAAAGCAGGAGTAAATGATTTAAATATATATTCACTTTTAGTCGCACTACTTGGATCAATTATTCTTTTAGCTATCTATAAAGCTATTTCTAAATAAAAGAAAGAAGGGATATTATGAGTAGAAAAAATGATACACAACAAAAAAAAGGTTGGTTCGTACTATTACTATCATTTATAGGATTAAAAGCTTTAATAAATAAATTTAATTTTAAAAAATAGTAATTTTAAAATAAGAAAACATCCAAATATCTTTAATATTTGGATGTTTTTATTATTACTTTATTATCTATATTCTTTTTGTAATTTTATCTCTCGTTTTTTAGCATTTTCTTTAAATTTAATCTCACCTGGTGTTATACATCCAAATACTGGACATACATTTAGACATAGATGACATCCTACACAATTATCATTTATTATAGGCATTCTATCTTCACTATTCCAATCTATAGCTTGATGTCCTGCATCGTAACAAGAAACATAACATCTGCCGCATCCTAAACATTTGTCTTCATCTATATTTGCTATACCATCCATAATCTCCTCAAAGCTCGGCTTCTCGCCAAATAGCATATTCTGCATATGCTCATAGTCATCGCGGAGCTTATCGAGGTTATAGTCGGGTGGCATGAGTCGCATTGTGCCGCGCTTGGCAAGGTCGTATCTCGCCCAAGGACAACGG
>CAYPYI010000021.1:0-19135 GCA_964415085.1 uncultured Tissierellaceae bacterium | reverse complement strand
TATTCTATATCCATATTGCATAACACTTGTTGTTACTTGAACATTACTTGCACCTAATAGTATATATTCTAATGCATCTTCCCAAGTTTCAACTCCACCCATACCACTTATTGGTATATGTTTTACTTCTGGGTGTGTTTTTAGCTCATGCATAAATCTTAAACCTATTGGCTTTACTGCTGCTCCAGAATATCCTGAAACTGAAGATTTACCATTTACAACTGGCATTGCTGTCATGTTATCTAAATCAATATTTGTAATTGATTTTATAGTATTTATAGTAGAAATTGCATCTGCACCTGCTTTTATTGCTGCTAATGCTGGTACTGACATATCTCCTATATTTGGAGTCATTTTTGCAATTACTGGCACATGAGTAGATTCTTTTACAGCTTTTGTATATTGATAAACTAAGTCAGGATTTTGTCCAACATCTGCTCCCATTGCATGAGATGTCATTTGTGGACATGAGAAGTTAAGCTCTATAAGATCTGCTCCAGCTTCCGTTACTTTTTTAGCTAGTATTCTCCATTCTTCTTCAGTACTTCCCATTATACTTACACCTGTAACTTTAGTTGGATAATCTTTTTTAAGTCTTCTTATATATTCAAGGTTTACTTCCAATGGTTTATCAGATATTTGTTCCATATTTTTAAATCCAGTCCATGGTGTAGATTCTTTAGTATTTATATCAAACCTTGGAGAACACTCATCTGGTATAAATATTCCTATAGTTTTATAAAATACTCCAGCCCAACCAGCATCATATGCTTTTTTTATCATATCATAATTACTACATACTGGTGATGATGAAAGGAAGAAAGGATTCTCACATTTAACACCTAAAAATTCTATTGATAAGTCTTTTTGAAAAGTCATCTTATTTGTCCTCCTTTTGGCTTATGTATTTCATTATATCTTTTGCTACTTCTTTACCTTCTTTTACTGCTTGTACAACAGTAGCACCATCATTAACTAAGTCTCCTGATGCAAATATATTTTCATTTGTTTTAAAATCTAAGTATTCATTATCTCTTTTTTGACCTATTGCAAATATCAATTTATCAGCTTTTAAAGTCATTTCAGATAAGTTGTCTCTAGATTTAAATATAACTTTTGATAGTTTACTATCTTCTTCTATAGTTTTCAGTGGAGAAAACTCTGTTATAATTGCTATACCCATATCTTGAACCATTCTTAATTCTTCTATGTTCGCTGGTGCTTCAGATATACTTCTTCTATAAACTATTTTTGTATTAGCACCTAATTGATGTGCAGTTAATGCACAATCCATAGCTACATCTCCACCACCAATAATTAATATATCTTCATTCTCTAAAGATGTTATTTTTCCAGTTCTAGCATCTTTTAGGAATTCTAAAGCTGCATTCACGCCTTCTAAATCTGTATCTATTTCATCTGAAGCTATAATGTTAGATTCTCCCAATCCTACTCCTACATGTATAGCATCATATTCTAATTTCATTTTTTCTAAATCTTCTCTAGTAATATTTTTATTACAGATTATTTTAACTCCTAGGTTTTCAATTAAACTAATATCATAATCTACTATGTCTTGATCAATTCTAGATGGGTTTATTCCATATGTTAAAATCCCACCTGGTTTTTCTTCTTTTTCAAATACTACTACTTCATATCCTTCTCTTGCCAATACGCTTGCACAAGTTAAAGAAGCTGGACCTGATCCTATACATGCGACTTTTTTACCATTAGTTGTTTCTGGTTTTTTTACTATTTGCATATTATGAATTCTTTCTTGTTTAACTGCATACTCTTGTAATTTACCTATTTGAATAGGTTTGTCTATTCCGGATCTACTACATGCTTCTTCACATAGTTTTGCATGTGGGCAAATTAAACTACAACTTCCACCAAGTGGATTATTAACTCTTATAGTTTCTGCTGCTCCTTTTACATTTTTAAATCTTAAAGATCTAATAAATTTACCTGGATCTGTCTTTGCTGGACATGCTTCACTACATGGAGCATCATAGCAAAGTAAACAACGTGAAGCTTCTTCCATTGCTGTTCTAATATTGTAAGAATCTTCTTTTTTTTCACCATACGCTAAATCCAATACTTTCGTCATTTTACTTCCTCCTATTTGTTTGTTAATAAATAAACTATTTTAGGCAAAAAAATACCTATACTTTAAAATAGTCCATTTTTTAAAAATAATAAACAAATACAATGCTATATCTCCGTATAGAATATATTAATAAATAACATATTTAATTAATTGTATTAGAATATTTCCTTATAACTGCTAATAATTATCTTGGAAACATTTTAATAATTTAAATATAATTAATTTTTTTAACAGTAACAATTCTAAACCTATGTTTCAAGAAAAATATTAGAGTTAAAAAATTATTTTTTACTAAATAAATTATAAAACTTCTCTCCTCCTATGTCACAACATACACCAAGAAATGCTCCTAATATTAATGTTGGTATTAAAACTTTGTAATTTCCATTACTAGCAAAAGTTGAAAAACAACCAACAAAAGTACCAGGTATAAATGATAATGGTTTAAACTTTCCTGCAATACACATAATAAATGTTAAAAATCCACTATATAATATTTGATCTCCTGGAAATGGGAATCTTGTTGATAAAATAATAATTATCATCCCACAGAATACGCCGAATAAATTTTGTCTTATTGTAGTAAAGAAACCATCAAAACCATGTTTATTCGAGGCAAAGTATGTTGTACACCCTGCAAACCCTCCCCAGGTTATTAAACCTATTAGAGGTGCTATATGTGCCCATATACCGCACATTAAGCCTGTTATTATACTTAATGCCATTAATTGAGTCATGTATTCTCCTTCCGAAGTTACATAATTATATTTAAATTATATTTTAATAATATATGATTGTTTATTTTTTGTCAATCCTGCCCTATTTAGTATAACAAACATATTGTTATAAATATATCAATTTGATATTGATATTTAGCAGTTTCTATTTTTTAAAATACATTTGTTAATTTTTGTTAATAATTCTAAATCTAATCTTAATATTATCTTTACAATAAAAAAAGACTAGATTCTAGTCTAGTCTTTAATCTACAGTCCAATATAAATTTGCTACTTTAGCATTTACTACTTCTTCTATGAATTCTCCATCAGATATACCTTCTAAATATTCTCTCACAATATAATATGGATTTTTTATATCATACTTTGTATTTAGCTCTTTTGTATATAAGTTAATGGCCTCTTCTAACATATATTTTTTTTCTTGAACAAAATCTAAATATGTTAACTCAGGAAAATAACCTAGTTCCCACAAAATACTAAATGCAAAATATGCACTATCTTTATATTCATTTTCCATATCTTTTTTAAAAACTTCTTTATATAAGTTTTGTAAAACTACTTCTTCTTTTTCAACAAAGTTATTTATAAAACAATGCTTTTTACTAGCAAGTGTAACTTTTTCTAGTGTTTCCAAACTATTAATTCCAGGACATTTAGATGCAAAAACCAAGTCAAAACTTTTAAGAAAATCTAAATTTTCCAAACTTATATCTCCCCAAGATAATAGGTTAAAAGAAACATTAGAAAGCCCTTCTTTTTTAGCATTGACTCTTGCAAAATCTAACATTCTTGGTGAAATATCTATCGCTACAACCTCTTTTGCTATTTTTGCAAATTCTATACTATAATTACCCACTCCACAACCAATATCTAGTATCCTTGAATTTTCATTTACAGCATCTTTTTTTATTAAATATTCCATAACATCATTTTTTACTGAGTGTTTGTGCTTTAAAAATGTTGATTGGTTAAAGCTATCAGCTTTTTGATCCCAATAAATTTTCTGTCTTTTTATATCTTTATTTTTATTATTAATCCAAAGATTATTAAAATGCTCTACAGCCATTTAATACCCCCTTTTAGGATTCTGTTACAAGTTTATCTTTCCACTTACCTTTTCTATATATTATATAACCAAATGCACAAACTATTAAGTTACTAACACTCATTGAAATCCATATTCCTGTTGGTCCTAAATCTGTAAAGTTCTTAAATATTAATATCATAGGAAGTCTAACAAACCATAATCTACTAACCTCCATATACATAGAATATTTTGTATGTCCAGAACCTTGGAATATACCTTGTAATACATTGAACATCCCCATTAATGGAATAAATAAAGCTGAATAATTTAAATATTCGGATGCTAACCTTATAACTTCCATATCATCCTTAGATCTTATAAATATATCAATTACCTTAGCGTTATTGCTAATTATTAAAACACAACCTAGAATACCCATAGTCCAGGTACAAAGTAAGGCTTTTCTAAATCCATCAACAGCTCTGTCTAGCTGATCTGCACCTATATTCTGACCAACTATAGTTGTTAGACCTGCTCCTACACCTGCAGTTAACTGAGTAAGAAGTGATGTTATTCTATTTACCATTCCATAGGCTGCAACCGTTGCAGTTCCATAAGATGCTATAAATCTATTTAATATTATAAATCCTAAAGCTGATCCTGATTGCCCTATTGATGAAGGAAGTGCAACATCTTTTATTTTACTTAATTTTTCCTTATCAAATTTAAAATCTGTAAAATCTGGTCTTATTAATGTATCTTTTGTCTTTAATATTAAGATTCCCACAACAGCAACTAAACCTCTTGATATAATAGTAGCTATGGCAGCTCCTTTAATACCTAGACCTAAAGTAAAAATAAATATTGGATCTAGTATAGCATTTAAAATAGCACTTATACCACTTAATATAGTTGGTGTTACAGTATTTCCTTCTGCACTCATTATAGAGTTAATATTGAAAAATAAAAACATAAATGGCATATCTAAGAATGTCCATTTTAAATATGTAGTACTATAATCATAAAAATCTCCTGTAGCCCCCATAAACTTTATAATAAATGGAGTTAATACGAAACCTAATGCTGCAAAAACTACAGAGATTACCATTGATAATCCTATGATTTGTGCGGCATATTCATTAGCTTTTTTTATTTGATCTGACCCTACTAATTGAGATAATATCGAGGTACCAGCGATAAAAATCCCAAACCCTATTGAAATAAATAAATAATTCACTGGCCAAACAAAGCTCGTGGCAGCAAATTCTACAGATCCTAATTTGTTCACCCACATAGCATCTGCTAAATTGTATAAAGTTTGAATTAAATTATTTATCATAATAGGAAAAGCTATAACTAGTAAGGCCTTATACATATTACCTTTTAAGATTAATTGCTTTTTGTTCATCGTTGTCATATATACACCTTTTTCCTATCTTCTAATATAGTTATATTATATCCTATTTAAATTATTTTTCTATTAATATATTTTTTAACAACCTTAAATCAAAACAAATTGTACCTAATAAATTAGGTACAATTTTATTTTTAATATTAATTTTTTGTTTTTAACTAAAATTTATCATAGAAGATTTCTTCTTCTGTCATTCCTTTTTTATTTAAGGCTTCAGTTACAGAATCAATCATTGGTGGTGAACCACAAAGATATGCTTCTTTAAGAGCTTCTTCTTCTACATATTTTTCTAGTGCATTGTTTACCCTTCCAGTTTCACCTGTCCAGTTATGTTCCTCAGTTACTCTTGATAATGTTGGAATGAACTCAAAATCAGTAAATGCTTGTTTAAATTCTTCCATTTCATCTAATAAGAATAAATCTTCTGGAGTTTTTGCACCGAAATAAAATTTAATCTTTCTATCAATCTTTTCTTCTTTCATATATCTAAGAATTGAAAGAATCGGAGCCATACCAGTACCTACACCAACCATTACCATTTCTCTATCTCTATTATCGTGATAATAGAAATCTCCATATGGTCCGTTTATATTTACTTTGTCTCCTTCTTTTAAATGCTTATGAACATAAGTTGTACATATACCCCCTGGTACATAACCAATTAAAAGTTCAATATAATCTTTAGTATTAGGTGATGAAGCTATAGAGTATGCTCTAAATACTTCCTCATCATTACCTTCATATACTGGGGCTTTAAACTGAATAAATTGTCCTGGCTTAAAGTTAACTTGTTCTCCTTCTGGAAGTCTAAGTCTTAACTTTTTAATCTCAGGAGTCATATCAATTATTGATTCAACTACAACTTCATATTCTTTAACATTGAATAATTCTTCTGGTATTTCTATTTTCATATCTTCTTTTACTTTACACTGACATGAAAGTCTTACATTATCTTCTAATTCTTCTTTTGATAACCATGGAAGTTCTGTTGGTAATACAGGTCCTCCACCTTCTACTACTTTTACTTTACAATATCCACATGTACCTTTACCACCACATGCAGATGGAATAAATATTTTTTGTTCTAGTAAAGTTGATAATAACGTATCCCCTGCATCAATTAACATTGGTTCTTCTTGGTTAATTTTTAAATATTTTTTATCATAATCACCTATAGTTCTATCTGCTAGGGTTAATAATAATGCTAATATAGCTGTAAAAATAGTTACTATCATAGTTGTTATAAGTATACCTTGCATATTATCCCCCCTATTATTGTATTTGTACTATTCCTGAGAATCCTATAAATGCTAGAGCCATTATACCTGTTATAATTAAGGTAATTCCTGCTCCTTGTAGTCCCTTAGGTATAGCATTATTATTAAGTCTTTGTCTAATTCCTGCCATTGCAACTATAGCCAGTGTCCAACCAATACCTGATCCAACACCAAATGCTAATGATTGTAAGAAGTTATATTCTCTTATTACCATGAATAAAGAAACTCCTAATATAGCACAGTTTACAGTTATAAGTGGTAGGAATATTCCTAATGAATAATACAAATTAGGGAAATATCTTTCTACTATCATTTCAAGTAATTGCACAAATGCTGCTATACTTATTATAAATACAATAAATCTTAAATATTCAAGACCAAATGGCACTAAAATATAATGATATATTAAATAATTAAGTATAGTTGTAAATGTTAATACAAAAGTTACTGCTTGTCCCAATCCAAAAGATGTAGGGATTTCTTTTGATACAGCAATAAAAGAACACATTCCTAAGAAGTTACTTAAAATCATGTTATTAGTAAATATTGCTGCTAAGAATATTACAAATGGATTTAACTCTATCATTAGTTAACCCCTCCTTCTTTTTCATCTTCCGGATTTACTGTTCTAAATATCCAAAGTAGTACAGCAAGGACGAAAAATGCTCCTGGTGGCATTATCATTACTGTCCAATTTGTCCACCAATCACCTAATACTTGATATCCGAATATACTTCCGAATCCTAATAATTCTCTTATAAATGCTACTGCTAATAATACTAAAGTATAACCTAATCCAGATGCTAGACCATCAACGAATGATAATAATGGAGGATTACTTTGAGCAAAAGCTTCAGCTCTACCCATTATTATACAGTTTGTTATTATAAGTCCTACATAAGGCCCTAATGCCCTACTCATTTCTGGATAATAAGCTTTTAAAAATATATCTAGCATTATTACATATGCTGATATTATTAATACTTGAACCATCATTCTTATATGTTTTGGTGTGTATTCTCTTAATAATGAAACTGTAAAGGAAGAAAAGGCAGTTACAAACATTAAGCCTAAACCCATTATAAGTGAGTTTTTCATTAGATTAGTTACGGCCAATGCAGAACAGATTCCTATTACTTGTTTAAAAATAGCATTATCATCCCATACACCTTCTTTTAATATTTGTTTTGGATTTTTTGCCATCTAATTTGCCCCTCCTTTTTCAGTGATAAATTCATAAATATCTTTATTTAAAAACTCACTTACTGAGTTTGAAGTTTGAGTAGCTCCAGCTATTGCATCAATATTTCCACCTGGCGCAGGATTATATATTAATAATTTCTCACCTGATGCATCTGTTAAATCAATGCCTCTAAACTGTTCTTTGTACCAATCTTCTGATATTCTTCCTCCAAGTCCTGGAGTCTCACTGTGTGAAACAAAGTCTATACCAAGTAAAGTTGTATAATCTGCTGATACTGCAGCATATCCCTCAACAGTACCCCACAATGCAGTTCCACCTACTTTAAACGCATAAGCTTTTATTTCACCATTTTCTTTAACTACGTATATAGTTTCATCATTTTCATCTTTAATCTCCTCTACATTAGATAAGAAAGCCTCCTCTATGTCCTTAGGATCTTCTGATTTAGGCTTTATATCAAATACATATAGGATTGTCTTCCTAAGATCTGTCTCTTGATTAAAGGCAATTACATCAGCTGTCTTATAGTTTAGAAAAGCCAATATAAATGTGAAAACTATTGTTAATACTGCCATGAATATTATTGGATAACTAAATGATTTTTTATTCATTAACTTACACCTCCTGCAGCCTTCTTAGCTTTTTTAGATGCTTTAGATTTTCTAACTAATTCATCTATTAAAGGTGCGAATGTATTACCTATTAATATAGCAAACATCATTCCTCCAGCAAAAAGTGCATAACCTCTTATTATTACTGTAACTATACCTATTATAATTCCGTATATCCACTTTCCTTCTTTTGTCTTAGCAGATGAAACTGGATCTGTTGCCATAAATACTGTACCAAATAAAAATCCACCTGATAAAATACCAAAAAGTGGATTAGGTATTTGAGCATTTCCCATTAAGTATAATACACTACTTAATCCTACAAAACCTACTGTTACTCCTGCCATAATTTCCCATGATGCAACCTTTTTATAAATAAGGTAAATTGCTGCTAATATTATTAGTATTGCACTTGTTTCTCCTATAGCTCCTGCTATATTAGTTCCTAATAGTAAATCTTTGTAACTGGTCAAAGTACCAGCATCTTTAAACAATAACATTGGTGTTGCTTGTGATATACTGTCTACATTTTCCATTAAGTAAGTTCCAAATCCTCCTGGTAAACTACTTGCTGCATGAGTCCACTCTATAGTTAGTGGCTCTGGAAAGGAAACGTATATAAATGCTCTACCAACTAGTGCTGGATTAAATATATTTCTACCAAATCCTCCAAAAACTGCCTTACCAAATATAACAGCAACTATTATTCCTACTGCTGCTATCCATAAAGGAGTTCTTACAGGTAGTGTCATTACATATAATATACTTGTTACAAATACTGCTTCAGTAACTTTAGGATTTTTCTTACCAGATTTCTTTTCAAAAATATATTCTGTTAAGCCTCCTACAAAAGTTACCCAAATCATTAGAACTAAAGAACGCCATCCAAAGAAAAAAATGGATGCAATAATTATAGGAATAAGCGCTTTAATCACTGTTCTCATCATCTTCTGATTCATAAAATTTTTTTTATAAAACTCTTTTAGCAAAATAACACCTCCAAATTTTTCTTGCATATAGTTACATTAGATACATACCCAAAACTACATTTTCTAACATTAATTTGTAGTTTTTTTAATTATTAAATATTTACTAAACTTACATTATCCTACTGGAAAAGTTATATAAGTTTGTTATACTATATATATAGTATATTAAATAGAAAGGAGTTAAACATGAAAAAAACTATTTTATTTTTCTTAATTATATCTGTTGTTGTATTATCATCTTGTACTGGAGATAGTCACTCTATAGAATATAGTGATTTACATAGCTCGTTTTATAATAATGAAGATGAAACTAGGCTTATAAACTTGAATATCCTTGAAGATGATGCTATTACAATAGATACAAAAGAAATTATTATTGAATACCAAAATCTTTCTGATAGTGAAATTACTTACAATGATGATCTTCAACTTGAATACTTAGTAGATGATCTTTGGGTGATTGTTCCTATAAATGAAAAGATTTTAAGAAAACTAAATACAAATGATTATATTCTTCTTCCTAAAGATACCTTTAATCATGAAATTAATATACATGATTTATTTGGTAAATGGCAGGAAGGGAAATATAGAATTGTAAAAACCTTTAAAAATAATGACAATCTACTTTTTAAGAGTGTTGAATTTGAAGTAAAATAAAATTCCCCTAAATTTAGGGGAATTTTTTTATATCATTTAGTAAAATTATTCATCTAATAAGTGTTTAGCTGCTATACCTGGCTCAGTCATAGCTACTGGTTCTAGTATTTCATTTAACTCTTCTTCAGTTAATAATTTATCTCTTAATACTAAATCTCTAACTGGCTTTCCAGTTGCTATAGCTTCATCCGCTATATCTGCTGCTTGCTTATATCCCACATGAGGAACTATTGCAGTTATAACTCCTACTGAATTATCAACTAATGATTGACATCTTTCAACATTTGCAGTTATTCCCACTATACAATTATCTCTAAGTGTTGCAACAGCATGTGATAATGTTTCTATAGATTCAAATAGGTTATAGAATACAACTGGTTCAAAAGCATTTAATTCTAATTGTCCTGCTTCTGCTGCCATTGTTATTGTAACATCATTACCTATAACATTATAAGCTACTTGAGTTACAACTTCTGGTATAACTGGGTTTATTTTCCCTGGCATTATTGATGATCCATTTTGTCTTGATGGTAAGTTTATTTCACCAAATCCAGTTCTTGGTCCTGATGACATAAGTCTTAAATCATTTGACATTTTTGATAAGTTAACTGCAGCTGATTTAAGTGATGATGATGCTACTGTGAAACATTCTATATTTTGAGTTCCATCTACTAAATCTTCTGCTTGTTTTAAGTCAAGTCCTGTAACTTTTGCTAATTCAGGAACTACTCTTTCAAAATATCCTGTATCAACATTTATTCCAGTTCCTATTGCTGAACCACCCATATTCACAACTTTTAATTCTTCAAATGCATGTTCTATTCTTTTTATATCTCTACCGATTGCAGTAGCATATGCATGAAATTCTTGTCCTAATCTAATTGGAACAGCATCTTGCATTTGTGTTCTACCCATTTTTATAACTTTATCAAATTCTTCTGATTTAGCAAGTAGAGCTTCTCTTAATTTTTTTAACTCTTCAATAGTTTCAGGAACTAATTTTAATGCAGTTAATTTTCCTGAAGTTGGATAAACATCATTTGTAGATTGTCCATTATTTACATGGTCATTTGGATGAACTCTATCGTATGCACCTAGTTCTCCACCTAATATTTCATTAGCTCTATTTGCAATAACTTCATTAGCATTCATATTTCCTGAAGTTCCTGCTCCACCTTGTATTGGGTCAACTATAAATTGATCATGTAATTTTCCGTCTATAACTTCTTCTGATGCTTGAACTATTGCATCTTTCACTTCTTCAGTTATAACACCTGCATCACAGTTAGCTATCGCACAAGCTTTTTTTATTTCAGCTAAGCTTACTATTTGCATTGGATGCATTCTTTTTCCTGTTATAGTAAAGTTTTCTGCTGCTCTCAAACTGTTAACACCATAATATGCTTCTACTGGTACTTCTTTTTTCCCTACTGAGTCTTTTTCAATTCTAAACTTTTGATTTGCCATAATTAAACATGCCTCCTAAAATATTATTATTTTACTAACACTGCTTTATTATGTGAATAATTTTTTGGCCTCGCTCTGAATCTAAGTAGTCTATAGTACTTTTTGGTAAAAATTGTTTGGCTTGTTCAACTTCCCCTTTTTTTAATAAACTTCTTACATGCGACGCACTTATTATATTATTACCTAATTTTTTCCTTTCGATAACATCTACTTCTATGTTATTTCTACTTAGAATTTCCTTTAAAGAATTATTATATTGTAAAGTTACTTCATCTGTTGGTTCTGTACCTAAAAATCTTTTATCAATTTTTAAATCTTTAGCAATTTTTTCTGCAAAAATACTACCATCTAAATCTGTATATACCTTTAACATATCATCTTTTTCTTTTAAGAAATATGTTGGAAATGTCCCTTGCGATATGATATATGCACCACCTGGTATTACTGTTACATTTTGAAATTGTTCAACCTCATTTTTCACAATTTCAAAACGATCTTTAAAGGGAAATACAGACTTATCTTCTTCAACTAAGAAAATAACTAATTCATCTACATCATTACTTGCTGTTTCTATTAAATATTTATGTCCTAGAGTCATCGGATTGCAGTTCATTATTATAGATCCTCTTGTTTTACCGTCAATTTTGGGTCCTATTATTTTATTAACTTTATCAATCCATTGTTTATAGTTATAAAAACCACCTTCAAACAAAGCTACTTTATCTGTTTCATGAACTTCTTTAAGTCCTAAAGACTCAAAAATATTCTTATTTTTTGGCTTTGTGAATACAAAAAATGAATCTCTTCCATTTTGAACTAAATAATTTAAAAGTGAATTATATATAATCATCATAAGGCCTTGGCCTTTGTACTCTTCTTTAGCAAAAAAGTATTTTAGTATGTTTCCATCTACTGATCCTGTTGCAATGATTTCACCCTTATCTCTTATTACAAATGTTTTTTCAGGAAAATCATATTTAACGTCATAACTATCTAAAAACTTAGTAATTTGAGCTACATCGTTTTTATTCCTTTTTATTATTTCATCACTAAAAAACATAATATCTCCCTCTTAATAAGTATTATAGGTGAATAAAGAGTTGCTTTAAAAGCAACTCTTTTTAATTTTTATATTATTCTTCTACTGCATAAATATAATCTATAATGGATCCATCTCTATATTCAGATAATCCAACAATTCTGTCAGTTTTCTTAATATCTTTTGGTTTACCCATCATTTTTTCAGAATATGCCTTTAATTCTTCAATTGTAACTGTTTCTAAGTTAGCTTCTTTAAATTTCTCAAGTAAGTCTGTTCTTAGAGGGTTAACACATATTCCTCTTTCAGTAACTAATATATCTACAGTAGTTCCTGGAGTTGTTATAACATCAACTCTATCTTTTATTAATGGTATTCTAGATGAGAATAATTTTGATACAATTATAGAAACCTTACTTCCTGCAGCTGTATCTTGGTGTCCACCTGATCCACCCATTATTACTCCATCACTTCCCGTACTTACGTTAACGTTGAAGTTTGTATCTATTTCTGTAGCTCCTAATATTACAATATCAAGATTATCTACAACTGATGATACTTCTGGATTACCATATAAAGAAGCACTCATTCTTAAATGGTTTGGATTTCTTTTTAATGACTCAATTGCTTCTAAATCAAAACATTGAACATCAAATAGAGATGAAAATAAGCCCTCTTCTAACATCCCTGTTAAGTATCCTGTTATACCACCAGATGCGAAACTTCCTTTTATATTATTTTCTATCATATAATCTCTTAAATAATCAGCTACAGCTAGAGATATTCCACCTGCACCTGTTTGGAAACTTAAACCGTCTTTTAATAAGCCAGTTGCTTCCATTACTTTAAGAGTATCTTTTGCTATATTAAGTCCTACTGGGTCTTTAGTAACCTGAGTAGTTCCTGAAACTATTCCTTCTTTTTCGCCAATAGATTCTAAAAGTAACACATAATCAACATAATCTTCAGTGATATCTGCTGGATAATTTGGATATTCAACAACTGAATCAGTTACAGCAATTACAACATCAGCATTTTCAGCATCTGCAATTGCATATCCTAAACTACCACATGAGTTAGTTCCATTTACTCCTGAAATATTACCCATTTTATCAGCACTTGGAGCTGCTACGAAAGCATAGTCTATTTCAACATCGCCATTTATAATAGCTCTTGCTCTACCACCATGTGATTGCATTAGTAAAGTTCCTTTTAAATCTCCTCTACTAATTGCTTTTCCTATTGGGCCTGATATATAAGATGCTACTATATTTGTTATAGTTCCATCTTGTATCATTGGTACAATAGCTTCTTGACTTGGGAAAAGTGAGCTAGCTACTATAGTTAAGTCTTTTATTCCTTTTTCATGAATAGCATTCATAACTTGTACTAATACTCTATCTCCATTTCTTAAATGGTGATGGAATGAAATTTTATCTCCATCTTTTATTCCTAAATCATCTATTAATTTTTTAATATCTTCTGTCACTTTTTCTCTAGCTTTGCTTTTAGAAGGATATTCTGATTTATCTAAAACTTTTACAGTGCTTAAGTCTGTACTATTTAAGTAATTCATCATATTCCTCCTCATAATTTCCACTTAACTTTAGTGTATTTAATGCTCTTAAGATTATAGGTCTATCAATCATTTTACCATCTATTGAGAAAGCACCTAAACCTTTTTCATTAGCTTCTTTTACCCCATCTATAACTCTAAATGCATAGTTTATATCAGCTTCTGATGGTGAGAATGCCTTATTGATTTCACTAACGTGTCTTGGACTTATAGCAGTTTTTCCTGTCATACCTAATCCTTTTGCGTTATGAGTATCTTTAATTAATCCTTCTATATCATCAGTATCTGTAAATGGTGTGTCTATAGCTTGAATTCCTGCTGATTTAGCAGCTGTTATAATTCTAGCTCTAGCATATGCAATTTCTTCTGATTCTTTAGTTCTTATAGCACCTAAATCTAATGTTAAATCCTCAGCTCCTAAGAATAGACCAATTACTTGATCTGAAGTAACTGCAACATCCCTTGCTTCTTCAATTCCTATTGCTGTTTCTAGTAAAGCTATAACATCAAAATCTAATGAATTTTCTTTTAAATACTTATCTAAAGCAGTCATGGATTCTACACATGATTTTGGAAGTACTATTCCCTTAATATCAAGGTCTTTAATCGCATCTAAATCATCATAGAAATAAGGACTATCTAAAGGATTTATTCTTACGAAAACATCAGTAGTTCTTTCAGTAAATGTTTCTAAATATTCTTTTACTAATAATCTACCTGTATCCTTTTCATTAATTTGTACAGCATCTTCAAGGTCGATGATAACTCCATCTGCACCTAGTATATCAGAGTTTAATAGCATCCCAGGATTGTTACCTGGGATGAATAGTAGTGTTCTATAATTCATCTATATCACCACTTCCTCTAGCTACACATGCTTTAACTCTTGCTTTAATTGTAAAATCTAATGCACCTTTATCTCTTGCGATTACTTTTGCATTTTCAACTCCACATTCAACTAAAGTTTCATGTATAACATCTTTTATACTTTCTCCGTATTGTTGTTCAACAACACTTTCAAGTTCTATTTCAATATCGCCATCGCCTTTTGATAACATAATCATGATATCATTTGACTCAACAGTTCCTGCTGTGGCCATTTTGTTTATTTCTACTTTTCCGCCCATTTTAAATATTCCTCTCTTCCTTCTTCATATAGATCATTACCGTGAGCGTCGTTAATAACTGTAACTGGTAAGTCTTCTACATAAAGTTTTCTTATAGCTTCTGCACCTAAATCTTCATAAGCAACTATCTCAGCTGATTTTACAGCTTTTGCTATTAAAGCAGCAGCGCCTCCGATTGCAGCGAAATATACTGAGCCTGTTTCTACTATTTTGTCTTTAACAGTTTGATCCCTTCTACCTTTACCTATCATTCCTCTTAAGCCTTGATCCATAAGTGCTGGTGCATAAGAGTCCATTCTGTAACTTGTAGTTGGACCTGCTGATCCTAATGGTTGACCTGGTTTTGCTGGTGCTGGTCCTACATAGTATATAATAGCACCTTCTAAATCTACTGGTAATTCTTTACCTTGTTCTAATAATTCTACTAATCTAGCATGCGCAGCATCTCTTGCTGTGTATACATATCCTGTTATATATACATCATCACCTGCTCTTAAGTCTTTTAAATCTTCAGCTGTTACAGGTGTATTTAATGTGATTTTCATTATTTACCCCTCCTATAGAATAACTTGTTTATGTCTTGTTGCATGACATTGAATATTAACGGCTACTGGTAATCCTGCAATATGAGTTGGATATGTTTCTATTTGCACTTTAAGTGCTGTAGTTTTTCCACCAAATCCTTGAGGTCCTATTCCTAGCTCGTTAATTTCTTCTAACAGTTCTTTTTCTAAGTCAGCATAGTATGGATTCTCTGAATAGCTATCTAAGTCTCTCATTAATGATTTCTTAGCTAAAAATGCAGCTTTTTCAAATGTTCCACCTATACCTACTCCTACTACAATTGGAGGGCATGGGTTTGGTCCTGCTAATTCAACAGTTTCAAGTATAAAGTCTTTTACACCTTGTAAACCTTGAGCAGGTTTTAACATTGTAAGTCTTGACATGTTTTCTGAACCAAATCCTTTTGGCGCAACTGTAATTTTAAGTGAATCTCCTGGAACTATTTCATAGTGAATTATTCCTGGTGTATTATCTTTTGTATTTACTCTATCTAAAGGATCTTTAACAACTGATTTTCTTAAATATCCGTCTTCATATCCTTCTCTAATTCCTTGGTTTATAGCATCTTCTATATAACCATTTACGATTTGAACATCTTGTCCTATTTCAACAAATACTACTAGCATACCTGTATCTTGACACATTGGAACTTCTTCAGTTCTAGCAATATTAGCATTTTGTACAATTTTATCTATTGTTGATGCTGCAAGTTCCCAGCCTTCTCCATCTCTGGATTCTTCTAATCTCTTTTGAACATCATCTGGTAAAAAGTAATTAGCTTCTATAGCCATTCTTCTTACCTCTTTAGTAATTAAATTTGCATCAATTTGTCTCATCGTCTAACCACCCTTTTTGACTATTACAATGTAGTATCAATTTTCCTCTTATTTAGCTAAATTATTTTCTTCTATTAGCTAATGCTAAAGTTCTATTCATTTCATTGTTAACTATCATTATACCTTCGTCAACACCCATTCCTGTTTTAGCTAACATTTGGCTAGCTCCACATGCCATAGCTATGTTTACACATACTTCAGCACTTCTGTTTGTTTCGTTACAAGTTCCTCCTGAATATGAACCTACTCCTACTTCATTACAGAATAATAATGCTTCTATAGTATTATTAACTCCTCCTAAGTCTGGAGTTTTAACTTGAATCATGTGTCCTGCTTTATTTTCAGCGAAAAATTTAACATCTTCTAAAGTATTACACCATTCGTCTGCTACTAGCTCTACAGATATTCCTGCTTCTTCTAAGCTAGCTCTTAAATCTCTCATAGCTTCCATTTGTCCTTGTCTATTACCAACGTCCATTGGTCCTTCAATTCTTAATTTAAATGGTTTAGCAGCTTCTTCTAATGTTCCTAAATATTCAGTCATAACTTTTATGTCATTTTCGAATAAATCTCCGATTGTACCATAAACGTCAATGTGGAATGTAGGGTTGTAGTTTTCATCAGTTCTGTTGTTAAGTACTCTTTCTCTTAACCATTCAACATAAGCTAATAATTTTTCACCTTTTAATCCTAATTTTTCTTCAACACTGTTAAATAATCCGTGAGGTAATACGTCTGCACCTTTGATTATCATTTTATCAGCGTTCATATATCTATCATCACCTGATTGAGTGAAAATTGGAATTCTTGATAATTCAATTCCTGTGTTATATTCTTTTTGAACTATTTCAGCCATAGTAACTCTGTTAGCTTTTGCAGCTGCATCTAATAATGCTTGAGTTACACCGTATCTAATAGCTGTGTGTAATTTTTTTCCATCAATGTGCATTTGATCTATTTCTTCTGCTAATGGTCTGAATTCTTCAACATCTTTTCCTACTAAATGATCTTTGATTTCACCTTCAATTAGTGGAATAAAGTCTTGAGCTAAGAATAATGGATCTCTTCCGCCAGCTCCTGAGTATTGTACAGCTGCACAGTCTCCGTGAGCTATTGTTCCGTCTTCTAATATTACTAATACTGAAATACTTTCTCCAGCTTGTCTGATTGAACTAAATCCTTCAGTTACAGCTTCTCCTTGATAGAACATTCCATCATGTCCTGCTCCCATTTTTATTGCTTTTTGGTCGTCAAAATAAAATCCTGTTTTACCTTCTGAACAAACTATATCAACTATTTTCATAATTATTTTCCCTCCGGTCTTCCTATTAAGTTTCCTCTTCCTACAGCAAATATATCGTCTACAGTCATTTGGAAATCAACTTCACGTCCTTCAAAGTTTCCTCTTTCTTCAAGTTTTCCTTTATTGAAGTCTTTTAATTCTTTAGTGAATGGTAGATTTCCTGTCATTAAGAATCTTACAGCACCTTCGTTATCTCTTGCAGGCATCATTTTACCTATATTATATTGTGATGGACCAAATGGAATATCTATTGCTCCACTTTCGAATCCTTTAACTGCACCTACAGCTAAGTCTCCGCCACCTAATTTAAATAATTCTTCAACTATACAAGCAGTTTCTGCTTTTATTATGTTGATTTCATCTTGTAATTTTTTACTATCTGGTAATCTTTGACCTTTTAATAAGTTAAGAGTCATTTTTGTTGCTTTTATACCAGCTGCGTTTGCTTCTTTAGTTGGTATACCGATTGCTTCGTGAGGAGTTTTAACTATTACTTTAGTTGCTCCTGCTAAAGCTGCTGCAGTTGAACCTACTGAAATTACACCAAAAGCTTTTGATTCGTCTTCTGGGAATCCACCCATCCATTGATGGAATACAGTTGTTACAACACAGTCGTTATATCCATATTTGTGAAGATATTCTTCTGTTTGTTCTTCTAACGCTCTTATAGCTGCAACGTCTTGAACTAAGTTACCACATTGTCCATATCCAACAGTTATACTTTTAACACCTTGTTCAGCTGCAAGTAATGCTTCTATTACCGCTACAGCATTTGAAATTGATGGTGGAACTAAAGTTCCTGTTAGTGGTCCAAATGGCTCTCTGTTTATGTTTATTCCTTGATCTTCATAGAATCCTACAAGTCTATCACAATATTGCCAGTCATAGATTGTTTTTTCAATTGAAACTGATTTAGCATAAGGAACGTTATAGCTTATTCCTCCACCTTCGTTTGAAGTCCATCCACCAGCGTGAATGATTTCAGCTAATAATCTTGAGTCTGGAGTACCGTGTCTAGCTTGTAATGGTAAGTTAACACTTTCAAGTACTTGTCTACATCCTTTAACTCCGTGGTTAACCCCTGGGAAACCATTAAGTAATGATCTTCCAGCTTTTTCTGATTCGTCTATACCAACTTGACATTCATCATATCTATTTTGTCTTGTATATGAGTCAATTGTATTTGGTAATAAA